>NZ_RZRX01000169.1:0-14300 GCF_003997405.1 Mesorhizobium sp. M2A.F.Ca.ET.042.01.1.1 | reverse complement strand
CCATTGGAGCCGCCCTGGATGCCGAGCTGCGCCGCCGTGGTGATGCCGCGCTTGACGACATCCTCGGCCACCGCGGCGAAATCGTCGAAGGCATTCTGGCGCTTGCCCTTCAGCGCCGCCTGGTGCCAGGCGGGACCGAACTCGCCGCCGCCGCGGATATTGGCCTGGACATAGGCGTTGCCCTTGTCCAGCCAGAGCTTGCCACGGATCCCGGCATAGCCCGGCAGCAGCGGCACTTCGAAGCCGCCATAGCCATAGAGCAGCGCCGGCACCGGCCCCTTCTGGTCGCGGCGCCTGACCACGAAATACGGGATCATCGTACCGTCCTTGGAGCGGGCCTCGAACTGTTCCGAAACATAGGGCGAGGCATCGAAGCGGGCCGGTTGCGACTTCACCGTCGCCAGCGTCTCGCCGTCGTCGTCCGACCAGATGATCGAGCTCGGCGTCAGGAAATCGGTGAAGGAGAAGGAGACGCTGGAGCCGAAATGCTCGGCATGGCTGATGCCGACATTGCCGTTGTCCGGCAGCGCCACCGGCTTGAGCGACCAGCCACTTGCGGTGCGGTCACAGGCGATGACCTTGCCGCGCACATTGTCCATCAGGTTGATGAACAGCCGATCCTGTGTCCGGGCCAGCCCGGCGATCGAAACGCGATGCGCCGGCGCGAGCACGGTCTTGAACGGACCGAACTCGCCCGTGTCGATCCACCGGTCGAAATCGACCGAGTAGAGTCCGTCGGGCAGGCATTGCGTGCCGTCGGGCGCCGTCCAAGGGCTGCGCACGCCGAAGACCAGCTGGCCCTTGAAGATCGCCGTGTCGGTGGCGTCGTCGGGCAGCGGGATGCGCCGGTTCTCGCCGGAATCCAGCCGCAGGAAACTGTGCGAGGTGAAGAAGTCGAGCGTCTTGCCGAGTAGCACATGCCGCTTGTCGCCGTCATACTCGACGCCGCCGCTAACCGCGAGATGCTGTTTCTCGCCTTCGAAGATAGGCGTCGCGTCGTCGAGCTTTGTGCCGCGCCGCCAAAGCTTGATGACGCGCGGATAGCCGGACTGCGTCTTGTCCTCTTCCCCGAAAGCCGCCGAGACGAGCACCGTGTCCTTGTCCAGCCAGGAAAAGCCCGACTTGGATGCCGGAGCCCGAAACCCGTCCTCGACGAAGGATTTGGTCGCGATGTCGAACTCGCGCATCTCGCTGGCGTCGCCGCCGTCCGGCGACATGTAGAGGAGGCAGCGGTTGAAATCCGGATAGAGCCGGCTCGCCCCACCGAACACCCACTTAATGCCCTCTTTCGCCGAGAGCTGGTCGAAGTCGATGATCGTTTCCCACTGCGGCTTCTCGGCCTTGTAGGAAGCGACGGGCGTGCGCCGCCACAGGCCCAGCGCATTGGTCTTGTCCTGCCAGAAATTATAGACGTAACCGGCAAGCGCAGCACCGACCGGCATGTTGTCCTCGGCCGTCATCAGATCGAGCGCGGTCTCGAAGGTCGCCTGATAGGAAGGATCGCCCTGCAGTTCGGCGACCGTCAGCGCATTCTGGCGATGGACCCAGTCCAGCGCTTCCTTGCCGTTGCGATCCTCAAGCCAGAGGAAGGGATCGTCAGCCGTCGCATCTGGCTGGGTTTTGGTCATCGTGCTGGTCATGCGGGTCTCCATCAGGCGCCCCGCCTACATCGCGTTCGCTGCATGGATATTCAAGAGCCGTGGCGAGATCGACTACAAAACCCGCCGGCGCACGACCGTCGCCGCCGCCAGGGCCGCGCAGATCGCGCCGAGCGTGATTGGAAGCCCGGCAGCGCCGATGACATCCATGACACCGCCGGTGAGCGGCGGCACGACGATGCCGCCGAGGCCCCACAACAGCGAGAAGGCGGCGTTGCCGGCGACCAGCGCCGAGCCGGTGAAGCGTTCGCCGAGCTCGATGATCGACATGGTGTAGATGCCGTAGGAAACGGCGCCCCAGATAAAGACGCAGACCCAGATCAGCGGCGTCTCGATCAGCGCCGGCAGAAGCACGCATCCAAGGATGGTCACGGCGACGCAGCCGAAGCGCACCAGGCGCGCCGTCAGCTTTTCGGCGAGCAGGCCGAGCGGCACCTGCATGGCGATGTTGCCGGCGATCATCACCGACAGCAGCGCCGACATGCGCGCCTCGGGAATGTTGTGATGCGTTCCATAGACCGGCAGCAGCGCCAGGATCGCCTGCTCGAAACCGGCGGCGACGACGACCGCGGACAGGAGCAGCCAGGCCAACGGTATGAAACCCAGCACCGAAACCTTCTTCTCCGCCTCCTCGACTTTGGGCAGGCGGCGCACCACCGCGGCGAGGCAGGCGCCGCAGAAGAGGAAGGCGCCGATGCCGACCAGGAAAGGCGGCCAGCCTTCGGTGCCGACGGCAAGCAGGCACAGCGGCCCGGCTGCAAAGCCGGCCGAGATGATGGTGGAATAGATGCCCATGACGCGGCCGCGCCGCGCCGGCGGCGCCAGCGCGATCACCCAGATTTCGCTGAGCACGTAGAGCGGATTGGTCACCACGCCGATCAGGAAGCGCAGCGGGAACCATAGATAGACATTCTGCGTCCAGCCGACCAGCGCCAGCACCAGCGCCGACAGCGCGGCGCAGGTGAGCGCGGTCCGCCCTGCCCCGAAACGGCGCGCCAATGCTGGAATTGGCGGCGAGGAGAGGATGAAGCCGACCGGCGTCATCGCCGCCGACAGCCCGATCATCGCCGGCGAAACGCCTTGCCGCTGCAGGATGAAGCTCAGCAGCGGATAGGAAAGACCCTGTGCGACGGCGAACACCGACACGGTCGCGATCACGCCTGTGATCGCAGCCCATTGCACAGTCTCCCTGCTCTCTGAATCCGCCAGAGCCATCGTTTCCTGATCCAACCCGCTGGAGGCTTAGCTGTTGCGGCCGGTCGCTGTAAGGGCCAACTGGCTGCGAAACCGTATGTTCGAGCCACTCCCTGTCAGGAGCCCCGGCGCTGCCATAAGCCCGCGCATCTTCCCCTTCCGTCATGTCGCTTCCCTCGCCCTAGTGGTCGCCGCCTCCTCACCGGCTGCATGGCCGCCGGTCCATTATGCCGGCCAAATTCGCATTCTCACGAGGCTTCTCATGACCGCCGCCCTTCATCCCGCCGAGCCGGCACCGGCTACCGATCGCGCCCGCCGTGGCGGCCGCGCGGGCAAGCGCGCCGGCGGCGCGGCCGCTTTCGAGCAGCCCGCCTTCCGGCAGTTGAAGAACCCGCTGACGCCGACCAAGTTCGTGTCCGACGACGAGTTGGAATCGATCCACCTCGCCTCGCTGCGCGTGCTGAAGGAGATCGGCGTCGACGTTCTGCACGACGAAGCCCGCCGCATCATGAAGGCGCATGGCGCGGATGTGCGCGAGGGCTCGGAGCGCGTGCGCTTCGAAAGCGACATGATCCTCGAGCTCGTCGCGCACTGCCCCTCGGAATTCACGCTGCACGCCCGCAATCCGGCGCACAATCTGCGCTTCGGCGGCAACAACGTCATCCTGTCGATGATGGCCTCGGCGCCCAACTGCTCCGACCTCGACCGCGGCCGCCGGCCCGGCAACCAGGCCGACTACCGCAACTTCCTGCGCCTTGCGCAGATGCACAACATCTTGAACTGCACCGGCGGCTATCCGGTCGAGCCGATCGACATCCACCCGTCGGTGCGGCACCTGGAGTGCATCCGCGACCTCGCCATGCTGACCGACAAGGTCTTCCACATCTATTCGCTCGGCAAGGAACGCAATGTCGACGGCATCGAGATCACCCGCATCGCCCGTGGCATCAGCCGCGAGCAGCTGATGCAGGAACCCTCGGTCTTCACCATCATCAACACCAATTCGCCGCTGAAGCTCGACGTGCCGATGATGGAAGGCATCATTCAGATGTCGAGCATGGGCCAAGCTGTCATCGTCACGCCGTTCACGCTGTCCGGCGCCATGGCGCCCGTCACCGTCGCCGGAGCGCTGGTGCAGCAGAACGCCGAGGCGCTTTCCGGCATCGCCTTCGCGCAGATGGTCAAGAAAGGCGCGCCGGTCGGCTATGGCGGCTTCACCTCCAATGTGGATATGAAGTCGGGCGCGCCGGCTTTCGGCACGCCCGAATACATGAAGGCGCAGCTCGTCGGCGGCCAGCTCGCCCGCCGTTACAACATCCCCTACCGCACCTCCAACACTTGCGCCGCCAACACGGTCGACGCGCAGGCTGCCTATGAGAGCGTGTTCTCGCTCTGGGGCGCGATCCAGGGCGGCGGCAACCTGATGATGCACGGCGCCGGCTGGCTGGAAGGCGGCCTGCGCTGCTCCTACGAAAAAACCATTCTAGATATCGACCTGTTGCAGATGGTTGCCGAGTTCCTCACCCCGCTCGACCTCTCCGAGGACGCGCTCGGCTTCGACGCCATCCAGTCGGTCGGCCCCGGCGGCCATTTCTTCGGCACCCAGCACACGCAGGAGCGCTACAAGACCGCCTTCTACTCGCCGATCGTTTCCGACTGGCGCAACTTCGAAACCTGGACCGAGGCCGGCTCGCCGACGGCGATGGAACGCACCAACAAGGTGTGGAAGGAGCGCCTTGCCTCCTACGAAGAGCCGTATATGGATCCGGCCATCCGCGAGGAACTCAACGACTTCGTCGAAAAGCGCCGCGCCGAAGGCGGTGCGCCGACGGATTTCTGATTTTCCGTGTCGAGGATGAACAGTCGACCCCCACTCCGTCGAGCTTCGCTTAGCCTCCACACCAATCACTCGATTAAGTCTCTATAAAAACGGACCTATCTTCATGAAATCCCATGTAAAAGCGGTTGTCATCGGCGGCGGCGTCGTCGGCTGCTCGGTGCTCTATCACCTCGCCAAGGCCGGCTGGACCGACATCATGCTGATCGAGCGCTCGGAGCTGACCTCCGGCTCGTCCTGGCATGCGGCGGGCGGCTTCCACACGCTGAACGGCGACCCGAACGTCGCCAAGCTGCAGGCCTATACGGTCCAGCTCTACAAGGAGATCGAGGAGATCTCCGGCCAGTCGTGCTCGCTGCATTTGACCGGCGGCGTGATGATGGCCGACACGCCGGAGCGCATGGACTTCCTGCGGCTGGCCCACGCCAAGGGCCGCTATCTTGGCATGGACACCGAGCTGATCACGCCCTCGGAAGCCAAGGCCATGTTCCCGCTGATGGACGAGAAGAACTTCGTCGGCGCCATGTGGGATCCGGTCGAGGGTCATCTCGATCCGTCCGGCACCACCATCGCCTATTCCAAGGCGGCCAAGAAACTCGGCGCGGAGATCGTGCTGCGCAACCGCGTCGTTGATCTCACGCAGCAGCCGGACGGCACCTGGAACGTCGTCACCGAGCAAGGCACGGTCCACGCCGAGCATGTCGTCAACTGCGGCGGCCTGTGGGCGCGCGAGATCGGCCGCATGGTCGGCGTCGAGCTGCCGGTGCTGGCGATGGAGCATATGTACCTCTTGACTGAGCCGATGCCGGAGGTCGAGGAATTCAACAAGTCGACCGGCCGCGAGATGATCGGCGTGCTCGACTTCAAGGGCGAGATCTACACGCGCCAGGAGCGCAACGGCATCCTGCTCGGCACCTATGAGAAGGCCTGCAAGCCGTGGTCGCCGGTCAACACGCCGTGGGATTTCGGCCATGAACTCTTGCAGCCCGACATCGACCGCATCGCGCCGTCGCTGGAGATCGGCTTCAAGCATTTCCCCGGCATCGAGAAGGCCGGCATCAAGCAGATCATCAACGGTCCCTTCACCTTCGCGCTCGACGGCAACCCGCTGGTCGGCCCGGTGCAGGGCCTGACCAATTTCTGGTGCGCCTGCGCCGTCATGGCCGGCTTCAGCCAGGGCGGCGGCGTCGGCCTGGCGCTCTCCAACTGGATGGTGCATGGTGATCCGGGCTTCGACGTCTGGGGCATGGACGTCGCCCGCTTCGGCGAATGGGCGACGCTGCGCTACACCAACGCCAAGGTGCGCGAGAACTATTCGCGCCGTTTCTCGATCCGCTTCCCGAACGAGGAACTGCCGGCCGCCCGCCCCGCGCAGACGACGCCGCTCTACGACACCATGCTCGCCAACAACGCGGTCATGGGCGATAGCTGGGGTCTGGAAACCCCGCTCTGGTTCGCGCCGAAAGGCACGGAGCCGAAGGACATCGTGTCCTTCCACCGCTCCAACGATTTCGGCCCAATCGGCGAGGAAGTTCGCGCGACGCGCGAGAAGGTCGGTGTCACCGAGATCGCGAACTTCGCCAAATACGAAGTGTCCGGCCCGGGAGCCGAGGATTTCCTCAACCGGCTGATGACGAACCGCATGCCGAAGGTCGGCCGCATCGTGCTGACCCCGATGGTCAACGAGTTCGGCAAGCTGATCGGCGACTTCACCATCGCCAAATCAGGCGAGGACCGGTTCATGATCTGGGGCTCGTCGGCCGCGCAGAAATACCATATGCGCTGGTTCGAGAAGCATCTGCCAAAGGATGGTTCGGTGCGCATCCACCGCTTCGACCAGACGCTGGTGGGTCTCTCCATCGCCGGGCCCAAATCCCGCGACCTCCTGCAGAAGCTGGTCGATGTCGACGTCTCGACCAAGGCCTTCCGCTTCATGGACTTCCGCGAGATGGCGGTCGGCGGCGCGCCCTGCATGGTCAACCGCATCACCTATACCGGCGACCTCGGCTACGAGATCTGGATGGCTCCGGCCTATCAGCGCCTTGTCTACAAGGCGATCAAGGAGGCGGGCGAGGAATTCGGCCTCGTCGATTTCGGAATGCGCGCGCTGCTGTCGATGCGTCTGGAAAAGAACTTCCCGACCTGGTTCCGCGAGCTTCGCCCGATCTACGGTCCCTTCGAAGGCTCGATGGATCGCTTCATCAAGCTGGAGAAGAACGACTTCATCGGCCGCGAGGCGTCGGCCAAGGAGCATGCCGAAGGACCAAAACTGCGGCGCGTCTCCTTCATCGTCGATGCCGTCGACGCCGACGTGATGGGCGACGAGCCGATCTGGGCCAAAGTCAGCAAGGACTATGGCACGGTCGAGAAGCCGCATGGCTACGGCGCGCCGCGCTTCGACGAAACGGGCAAGGAAGTCCGCGGCTCCAAGGCGGCCGAAGGCGCCTCCGCCGTGCGCGGCATCGTTGATGGCGAATGGCGCGTCGTCGGCTGGGTGACGTCGGGCGGCTATGCGCATTACGTCCAGAAGTCTATGGCGCAGGGCTACGTCCCTGCCGCTCTCGCCGAGGACGAAAGCGCCGGCCTGTTCGAGATCGAGATCCTCGGCCACCGTCGTCCGGCCCGCATCAATGTCGAGCCGCCCTTCGACCCGAGCGGCGAGAAGATGCGGACCTGAAGCCCCACGAATTGTTGGATCGCGCCGGTTGCTGTGGCATGGTCGATGCCCCGCTATCGGCGCATCAGCATGAGAAGACCACCCCCTTGCGGCAGCTAGAGAAATGGACCGATTGGCTCTGCGATGGACGGGTCGGTCCATTCAGCGCAGCGATTGCGTCGGTGCTCGTCTACTGCCTGACGCAGATCGTGGCGATGACGCTGTTGTCCCATGTCGTGGGCACCGGCGTCGGCGTCGACGATTCCGAGCAGCTGATGGAGATGCGGTTTTTGGCCGCCGGCTACGGCAGTTCGCAGCCGCCTCTATACACCTGGCTGGCGATGCTTGCGGCCTCTGTGGTCGGAACCAGCGTCCTTGCCCTCAAGATCGTCAAATATGACTTGCTGGCGGCAGGGCTGGCCGCATATTTCACGGCCATACGCCGCCTCGGCTACTCGAACCGCGCCGCTGCCGCCGGCATGTTCGGGCTGCTTCTGTTTCCCCAGATCTTCTGGGAAATGCAGCACGCCCTCACCCACTCGGTCGCCATATTCTGTTTCACTTCCGTGCTGCTTATGGCGCTGGTCGAGGTGGAAAAGCGGCGATCGGCCGTTGCCTACGCGTTTTTGGGCTTGGCGACGGCGGCCGCGATGCTGTCGAAATACAACATCGTCATCTTCCTTGCCGCCCTGTTCCTGGCATCTCTTTCGGTCCGCGAAACGCGTGAGGCGATCTTCGACCGTCGCTTCCTGATCAGCGTGGCGGTCGCGATCCTTGCCTGCCTGCCGACGCTTTATTGGAGCCTCACGCATTTGGACGATCTGTTCTCGCACCAGGGAGGCCTAGGCGTCGCCGAAGGCGGCAGCATCGCGAAAACGGCACTTCTCGGCATCCGCAGATTGGCCAACGCGATCGTCAATTTCGCTGGATTGCCGGTGGCGATCTTTGCCGTCGCCTACGGCCTGGCGATAAGAGAACAGACGGAACCGCCTCAGCCGGTACGGTGGCCGGAAAAACTGTTATGGCGAGCCATCGTCCTTGGCCTTGTGGTCATGGTGACGGTCGTGCTGGCGGCCGGCATCACTCAGTTTCGCGACCGCTGGATGCTGCCCATCTTTATCCTCCTGCCGGCGGCTCTTGCCATGCGCTTCGACGCCATGGGCCAGAGGGGCCACAAGACGCAAGCCACCATCGTTTTCGTCGGCGCTCTTCTTGCCGTCCTTGTGCTGCCGCTGAGCTGGTACATGCATCTGCACGGGGGCGACAGCCGCGGAGGCGTCGTGCGTATGGATTACCGGTCGCTTTACGAGCAGATCAACGCTGACGGACCGGTCAAGACCGTGGTGTCGAGCTGGTTCTGGGTCGGCAACCTGCGCCTGGTCGACGCCGATCTCATCGCGCTCGATGACGAGACACCGGACTTCGCCCGGTCGATCCGCGAGCCGGCGGTGCTTGTCCTGACCGATGACAGGGAATCGTCCTCGGACGTCTTCGAAGAGTTGGCGAGAGCCGGCTATGCGATGGACACTGTCCACCGCACTGTCGAGGTGCCGCAGGCGCTCGGCTTCCCGCCGCGCAAGGTCACGATCACTAGACTGCATAAGAAGATCGCGCCGTAAGGTGGGAGGGGGACGAATGGACACGCAACGCTTCGGCCGCCATCGCAAGATCATGCCCTTCGAACCCGGCTCCGTCGAAGCGTTGCGCGGGGCATCGCGCGACAAGGCGGCCTCGCTCAACCAGCATGTGCTGGGCTATGGCGCGACAGCCGAGGCCGAATGGGCGGCTGCAGGCGCTGCCGCTCCAAACCTGGTTGCCATGCGGAGCTACCGGCTCGGGCGCATCCGCGCCGAGCTGAAGCGCCGCGACTATGCCGGCGCCCTGCTCTACGATCCGGTCAACATCCGCTACGCGACGGACTCGACCAACATGCAGCTCTGGGTCGCGCACAACCCGACGCGCCACTGTTTCGTCGCCACCGAAGGCCCGGTGGTGCTGTTCGACTATTTCTCCTGCGAGCACCTGTCGGACCATTCGGGCGTCGTCGACGAGGTGCGGCCGGCGGTATCGTGGATGTATCTCTACAGCGGCGAATTGACCGATGATAAGGTCCGCCGCTGGGGCGGCGGCATCGCCGAACTCGTTGCCGACCATGGCGGCGGCAATCGCCGCATCGCCGTCGACCACATCAATCCCGAAGGCGTCCAGGAGCTCGCCCGCCGCGGCATCGCGATCGGCAATGGCGAGGCGGTGATGGAGAATGCGCGTCTCATCAAATCGCCGGACGAGATCCTCGCCATGCGCCGTGCCATCGTCGCCTGTGAGGCGGCGATGGGCGAGATGGAAGCGGCATTGAAGCCTGGTATTTCCGAGAACGAATTGTGGGCGGAGCTGCATCGCGGCAACATCGCGCGCGGCGGCGAATGGATCGAGACGCGGCTTCTGTCGTCCGGTCCGCGCACCAATCCCTGGTTCCAGGAATGCTCCTCGCGCATAATCGAGAATGGCGACCTCGTCGCCTTCGACACCGACATGATCGGTCCCCATGGCTTCTGCGCCGATCTATCGCGCACATGGCTCTGCGGCGACAGGCTGCCGTCGAACGAGCAGCGGGATCTGTTCCGCATCGCCGTCGACCAGATCGCCCACAACACGGATCTGATGCGGCCGGGCATCTCCTTCCGCGATCTCGTCGAGCGCTCGGCGGTGCCGCCGGACGATTGCTACCCCACGCGCTACGGCGTGCTCTATCACGGCGTCGGCCTGGCGGACGAATATCCGACGCTGCCGCACCCCGGCGATTGGACCACCGACACGCCGGACGGCGTGCTCGAGCCCGGCATGGTGCTCTGCGTCGAAAGCTATATCGGCAGGCTTGGCGGGCACGAAGGCGTCAAGATCGAGGAACAGATCCTGATCACCGAGACCGGCAACGAGAAGCTGTCAGCCTACAAGCTGGACGAACGGCTGCTCTGACGCGCCGCCTTCGATCGCCGCGACGGCCTCGCGCATCGCGGCGATGATCGGGGCCGGGGTGGTCCTGGCGGTGATATAGGGCAGGCCCTTGCGCCGCGCCGTCCAGCCGACGACCTTGACATCCCGCGCGGCCGGCTCGAAGCGCTGCGCCAGCGCCCAGCTTTCGCAGTCGATCGCCGCGATATCGCCCCTGCCCTCGGCGATGGCCACGATCGACGACCGGTGGCCGCCACTCTCGCCGCGCGAGGCGAAGATATCCAAGCTTTCGCCCATCGCCTCCAGGTCGCGCGTCAGCGCGATCAGCCCGGACATCGAATCGGGAGTGTTGAAGATGAAGCGCTTGCCGCGCAGAAGATCGAGCGGGATGACGGCCTTGCCGTCCTGCGGCGAGGCAACCGACGAACCGCCATCCGCGGCCATCACCAGCGCGCTGGAATAAAGTTCGCCCTGGCCGCCCTCGAACGCATCGTAGTTCGGCTGCGCGATCACCTGCACATGCCGGGCAAGGCCGAATTCCATCGGCCCCCAGCAGGTTTGCCCGAACAGAAGCGCCGGGCTCAGCCAGAGCTGGTGGAAATCGAACTCGTCCGGGGGCAGCGTCGCCGGGTCCGGCGCGATCACCTCACCGGCGGCGCCTAGGATCCCCCCAGGCACCGGCGGCAGATCACCATTGCGGCGCACGATCGTTTCCGGCGCGTCGATGCCCCTTTGCCGGAAGGCGTCACGCAGCCGCGCCCATTGCTCATCGACCTCGCCCCGCGCTTCGGGCCAGTCATACATCGGCAGGGCCGCAACGGACTTGCTCATGTCGAACAGCTTTCAAGGATAGGCGATCTTCGGCGCCTGCGTTCCGCCGCGAAAAAAGCGGGCGCGGAAAGTCGAGATTACTCTTTCGGCGGCTCGGCCGGAACCGGCGCCGTGCCAAGCCCGCTCACATTGCGTGCCCTGACGCGCGGCTTGAAGGCGCGGCCCGGCTCCGGCGTGCGGCGCAGCACCGGATGGACGACCGGCTCCTTGGCCTTGAAAGCGTGGGCCTTGAGCATCGCGAAATAGTTCGGATAGGCATAACCGTTGTTCATCCGCAGCCACTCTTCGCGGCGCTCGCGAAACAGCTTTGGCAACCTATACCAGGCAATGGTCGGGCTCTTGTGATGAATGAAATGCAGATTGTTGTTCAGGAACAGGAAGGAGAGCGGCGAACGCTCGACGATCACTGTGCGCCCTTCCGGATGCTCCGACCACTGATGCTCGGCATAAGTGCGGATCGAGATCAGCGACTGGCCTAACCACACCGGCACCAGGATATAGAGCCAGAGCGGAATGCCGAAGCCAAACGTAACGATCGGCACCACAACCGCGAGACCGATGGCATGCAGCAGCCAAGCCTTCCGGATCACCTTGTCGCCGGCAAGGATCTGCTTGGCGTCGTCGATGAAGAAGCCGACCGAGGACAGCAACGGTCCGAGAATGAAGCGGCCGACCATCGTGTTGTTGATCTTGAGCAGAAGCTTCATTGTCGGCGGCAGTTCCTCGTGCATCCAGAGCGCCTGGTAATAGCTCTCCGGATCGTCGAGCGGATCGGTCAGCCGCTCGTCCGCGTGATGACGAAGGTGGATGGTCTTGAAGCGGCGGAACGGCCAGACCATGCCGATCGGCAAAAAGACGAAGGCTTCATTGATCCTGGCGTTGCGGGTCGGATGGCCGTGCGACACCTCATGCATCAGCGAGGATTGCAGAGCCAGGATAAAGGGCAGGATAGCAAGCGCCAAAAGCGGATAAGATGGCCGCAGCAGGAAGCCTATTGCGAACCACGCACCGTAGCAGAAGAGAATGAGGCAGACTGTCGGCCATTCGATTGCCGGTGCGTTGCTGCGTCTCTTGTTCATGCCGGTATTCGTGCTTGCCATGCTATCGACCACTGCCTTCCAGTCGCCGGAACCAACCCGATTCCTGACAGCATTGTGTCAGGAGCCTATCGTTGCCGCAACGCGACAAAGCGCACAAACTGTTGCGAGTGCGCATTTTCAGCCGCATATGTTATACATTGTAAACAAATATGGGGGTTCATTTCCGCCTGAGCCACGTTCAAAACGCTCCCGGCGCAAATTTTTCCTCCCCGAAGCAGGAGCAGCGTGATGGACAAGCGCGATCTGTCGACTCTCTTCCGGGAGCGGTTGAAAATGCTCTTGACACGATCCGACCTCAACCAGTCGGCCTTCGCGGCTGCGGTCGGTATCGACCGCTCGGCATTGTCGCAGCTCCTGTCAGGCGCCTCGACCCGCCTGCCCCGTGCCGAGACGCTTCTCAACATCGCGGCCGAGTTCAAAGTGTCGCTCGACTGGCTGCTGGGCCTCTCCCAGGACGAGGGTGTCACCGGCGAGATTAGAGAGAGCCTGGAGATCGAGGAGGCGCCGGACGGTTTTGACCGCACCCTGCTCGCCAAGTGGCACGCCGAGGCGGCAGGCACGAAAATCCGCTACGTGCCGGCAGGCATCCCTGACCTTCTGCGCACGGAGGCGCTGATCGAATATGAGGCCGGCATCACCAACAAGAGCCGCGAGGCGCAGGCCGGCGAAACGCAATACCGCATCGATTATACAAGGCGGCCGGAGACCGACATGGAGGTCTGCATGCCGCGCCACACGCTGGAGATCTTCGCGCGCGGCCTCGGCGTCTGGGATCGTTTTCCCGAAGCCGACCGTCGTGCCCAGTTGCTGCACATGGCGGCCCTGCTCGACGACCTTTACCCGACCTTCCGGCTGTTCCTCTATGACGGACGCATGCGCTATTCGATCCCTTACACGATCTTCGGCCCCTACCGCGCCGCGATCTATGTCGGCGACATGTATCTGGTGTTGAACGCGACCCAGCCCATCCGCACCCTCACCAGCCATTTCGACAATCTGATCCGCGCCGCCGACATCAATGCGCATGAGGCGGCGAGCTTCGCGCAGAAGCTGGCCGCGACGTCTTTCCCGTCAGGCTCGGTCTGAGCGCTTGCCTGCCCGGTCGACCACCAGCCAACCAATGGTGGGGCCTGCATCGAAATCGAGGCCGAGATCAATCCGGCCTATAAGGTCTTCTCGGCCGCAAACGCGTTGACTGGACATAAAGACTTCTTTATATCGTTATTTGAATTCGAACACGAAAGTCAAAGCCATGACCGCGACCAACCCGATTGACGCCCTGCTTGCCGAAAAGGGTGTGCTTCTGGCCGACGGCGCCACCGGCACCAATCTGTTCGCGATGGGCTTGCCGGCCGGCGAGGCGCCCGAGCTGCTCAACGAGACGGCGCCCGAGACCATTGCCAGCCTGCATCAGAATTTCGTCGATGCCGGCGCCGACATCATCCTGACCAACTCCTTCGGCGGCACCCGCCACCGGCTCAAGCTGCATCATGCGCAGGACCGCGTGCACGAGTTGAACAAGCGCGCCGCCGAGATCGCGCGATCCGTCGCCGACAAGGCCGGCCGCAAGGTGATCGTCGCCGGCTCCGTCGGCCCGACCGGCGAGTTGCTGGTGCCGCTCGGCGCCCTGACCTATGACGATGCCGTTGACGCCTTCGCCGAGCAGATCGAGGGTCTCAAGGCCGGCGGCGCCGAGGTCGCCTGGATCGAGACCATGTCGGCGCCCGACGAGATCCGCGCCGCGGCCGAAGCCGCCATCCGCGTCGGCCTGCCCTATACCTATACCGGGTCCTTCGACACGGCCGGCCGCACCATGATGGGCCTGCTGCCGAAGGACATCCACGCTGTCGCCGACGGCCTGTCGCAGGCCCCGCTCGGTGTCGGAGCCAATTGCGGCGTCGGCGCTTCCGATATCCTCGCCTCGCTGCTCGACATGACCGAGGCGAAGCCGGAGGCGACCGTGATCGTCAAGGGCAATTGCGGCATTCCGGAATTCCGCGGCAGTGAAATCCACTATTCCGGCACGCCGGAGCTGATGTCCGATTATGTGCGGCTGGCGGTCGATGCCGGCG
>NZ_RZRX01000168.1:0-14344 GCF_003997405.1 Mesorhizobium sp. M2A.F.Ca.ET.042.01.1.1 | reverse complement strand
CCTGCTGGTGACACCGGGCATCATGGACACGCCGATCCCCTATGCGATGGCGGGTCTGTTCTTCCTGTTCCCGATCATCTTCTTCTGCGTCCTGTTCTGGACCCGCTACAAGAACCGGCCGGACCGGCTCTACATCCTGCTCGGCATCACGCTGGTGGTCGGCGGCTGGATCTATGCAGGCTTGGTGTTTGACAAGGATCCGCTGCACATCGTGCATATCGATCCCAACCAGCTCAACATCTTCGTGGCGGTGGTGTTCGCCTCCAGCCCCGGCGTGTTCCGCATCGTGCGCGGGCTGACCATGGACATCAAGACGCGCGACTATGTGGCGGCGGCGCAGACGCGCGGTGAATCGCCCTGGTACATCATGCTGTGGGAGATCCTGCCCAATGCGCGCGGTCCGCTGATCGTCGATGCGTGCCTGCGCATCGGCTACACGACGATCCTGCTCGGAACGCTCGGCTATTTCGGCCTGGGCCTGGCGCCGGAAAGCCCCGACTGGGGCACCGCGATCAAGGACGCCAGCCGGCTGCTGCGTTCCTTCATCCACCCGGCGCTGCCGCCGACGATCGCCCTGATGTCGTTCGTGCTGGGCCTGAACCTTTTGGCGGACTCGCTGCGCGAACAGTCGATGAAGGATTGATGGCGAGGGCTCAGGCCCTACCTGCTGGAACAATTTAGGATTGGAGCGACCCATGAACGAGGCAGTTCGAGATCCGGCTCAACCCATCATCGAGATCGAGAATCTCTCGATCTCCTTCTTCACCCGCAAGGGCGAAATCCCGGCCGTGATGGATTTCTCCTGCACGGTGATGCCCGGCGAGGCGATGGGCATCGTCGGCGAATCCGGCTGCGGCAAGTCGACGGTGTCGCTCGGCATCATGCGCGACCTCTCCAACATCGGGAAGATCGTCGGCGGGCGCATCAAGTTCCAGGGCAGGGACATGGGCGAGATGTCCGACGAGGAGCTGCGCGCCATCCGCGGCAACAAGATCGCCATGATCTACCAGGAGCCGATGGCGAGCCTCAATCCGGCAATGAAGATCGGCCAGCAGCTGATGGAAGTGCCGCTGATCCACGACAAGGTGTCGAAGGACGAGGCCTACAACAGGGCCCTGGAGATGGTGCGGGCGGTGAAGCTGCCCGATCCGGAGCGTATGATGCGCTCCTATCCGCACCAGCTTTCCGGCGGCCAGCAGCAGCGCATCGTGATTGCCATGGCGCTGCTGTCGAAACCTGCGCTGCTCTTACTCGACGAGCCGACCACCGCGCTCGACGTCACCGTCGAGGCCGGCATCGTCGAGCTGGTCAAGGGGCTGGGCGAGAAGTTCGGCACCTCGATGATCTTCGTGTCGCACAATCTCGGCCTGATCCTCGAGACCTGCGACCGGATCACGGTGATGTATTCCGGCGAGGCGGTCGAGACCGGCAAGATCGAGGACGTGTTCGACCGGATGCGCCATCCCTATACGCAAGGGCTGTTCCGCTCGATCCCGCTGCCCGGCGCCGACAAGAACTCGCGGCCGCTGATCTCCATTCCCGGACAGTTGCCGCTGCCGCATGAGCGGCCGAAGGGCTGCAATTTCGGGCCGCGCTGCCACCATTTCGTCGAGGGCGTCTGCAACGCCGCGGAAATCCCGATGGTCCCGGTCGAGGGCCATGAGGGGCATTTCTCGCGCTGCGTGCGCTTCAACGAGATCGACTGGGAGGCGCTGCCGCCCGGCGCCAAGAAGGTCAACGAGAAGGTCGAGCCCGGCGCGCCGGTGCTGAAGATCCAGGACCTCAAGAAATACTACAAGGTCGGCGGCAGCGAGGTGTTCGGCTCCAGCGAAGGCCGCGTCGTCAAGGCCAATGAGACGATCTCGTTCACCGCGCGCGAATCCGAGACGGTGGCGATCGTCGGCGAGTCCGGCTGCGGAAAGTCGACCTTGGCCAAGGTGCTGCTCGGCCTCGAGACCGCAAGCTCCGGCACGGTGACCTTGGCCAACAAGGAGATCCAGTCGACGGGCATCGAGAACCGCGGCGTCGATACGGTCTCGTCGATCCAGATGGTGTTCCAGAACCCCTTCGACACGCTGAACCCCAGCCACACGGTCGGCTCACAGATCATCCGCACGCTGGAGAAGTTCAATGTCGGCAAGACGGTCGCCGAGCGACGCCAGCGCATGCTGGAACTGCTCGACCTGGTGAAGCTGCCCAGGGCCTTCGAGACCCGCAAGCCGCGCCAGCTGTCGGGCGGCCAGAAGCAGCGCATCGGCGTCGCGCGCGCCTTTGCCGGCGACGCCAAGGTGGTGGTGGCCGACGAGCCGGTCTCGGCGCTCGACGTCTCCGTGCAGGCAGCGGTGACCGAGCTGTTGATGGACATCCAGCGCAAGAACAAGACGACGATGCTGTTCATCAGCCACGATCTGTCGGTGGTGCGCTACATCGCCGACCGCGTCGTGGTCATGTATCTGGGCTACATCGTCGAGCAGGGCACGACCGACCAGATCTTCTCGCCGCCCTACCATCCCTATACCGAGGCGCTGCTGTCCGCGATTCCGATCGCCGACACCAGCGTCGTCAAGAAGCACATCGTGCTCGAAGGCGACATCCCGTCGGCCATGAACCCGCCGGCCGGCTGCCCGTTCCAGACGCGCTGCGGCTACAAGAAGCTGGTGCCGGACAATCTGTGCGAGACGAAGGTGCCGCCGGTGAAAAATCTCGGCGGCGGCCATACGAGCCTATGCTGGCTTTCGGATGACGTGCTCGCCAAGATGGAGCCGGTCATCAAGTTCGACAAGGAGCATGCCGCGCATGAGGGCGTGCCGGATGATGCGCCGCATGGCGTGGGGCCGGGCTTTGCCGGTGCGCCGCCGCAGCGTCCGGACGGCAAAAACGCCAGCGCGGAAGCCGATGCGATCGGAGAGGGCGTCGAGGAGAACGACGCTGTGCTCAAAGCTCGTCGCCACGAAGTGCGCGACGAGGATTCGGAAACCGGTGTCCCAAGGCCGAAGGACACGACAAGGCGGCACTAATCCGATACGGATGTCAGCTGCCGCATTGGCGTAGCTGCGCCTGATAGTCGCGCGCCATCTGGTCGGTGGCGCGCGCGTAGCTTTGAACGCCGGCGTCGCCGCGGTTGCCGCGGCCATAGGCGGTCCAGCCGAGATAATAGGCCAGATAGAGATTGTAGGTGTCGTTGCGCGCGACACCGAACGTGTCGGCGGTCTTGGAGTGGTACCAGCCGACGAAATCGATGGCGTCGGCGAAGCGTGTCCGGCGCGCCGCCCAGTTGCCGGTCTCGCTTTGATATTGCGACCAGGTGCCGTCGAGCGCCTGCGAATAGCCCGTGGCGCTCGAGACATGCGTCCACGGGATGAAGCCGAGCAGCTTTGTGCGCGGCGGGCGGGCATTGCTCTTGAAGCCGGATTCCTTACGCACCGTCGCCATCAACACGGGGACGGGAATGCCGTATTTCTGCTCGGTGCGCTCGGCGGCGGACTGCCAGTTGTCGAACCAGCCGTCATTCTGGTCGAAGACGGCGCAGACATTGTTGATGTGGCTGGGCGCGGTCGCGCAGGCCGATAGCGCCAGCAGCACGCAAACAGCGACAATTTTACTAAAACTCGACCTACGCATTGGAAGACGAATAGGCCGAAATCATAAAAGGAGTCTTGCGCGGTTCCTTAACGCTGACGCAGGAGGCGCGAAAAATCCAGTGTCGATATTCCGACCATCTGCGTCGCTATTCTCTTAGTCGATTTCCAAAAATGCCGCCTTGGCTAAAATCACGCCGGCAAATGGCGAATTCCTGACAGCTCGCCTGTGATGCCGGCGCTCTGATGCGCGCATGAGCGAACCAAGACGCAAGCGCGGCGCCGAGCGCACCAGCCACCGCGGGCCAGCCGCCATCCCGCAATTGCCGCTGCGGCGAGTGCAGAATCCCTATCCCCCGATGGCGCTGCTGTCGGCCGACCAGATCGAGGCGATCCACCAGGCGTCGATGCACATCCTGGAGAATTTCGGCATCGAGGTGATGAGCCCGCGGGCGCTGTCGCTGTTCGAGCGCGCCGGCGCCAAGGTCGATCACGGGTCGATGAATGTGCGCGTCGACCGCGGCATGGTCGAGGAAGCGCTGCGGTCGACGCGCAGCAGCTACACGCTTACCCCGCGCAATCCGGCTCGAGCCATCCATCTCGGCGGCAGCACCATCAACTTCACGCTGGTGGCCGGGCCGCCCAATGTGCACGACATGGAGCGCGGCCGCCGCGCCGGCAACATGCCCGACTACCAGGACCTTGTCCGCTTGGCGCAGCATTTCAACTGCATCCATATGCTCGGCAACCAGGTCTGCGCGCCGATCGAGCTGCCGGCGAACACAAGGCATATGGACACCTATTTCGCCAATTTGACGCTGACCGACAAATGTTTTCATGTCTCGGCGATCGGGCGGGGCAGGGCGCTGGACGGCATCGAGATGATGGCGATCGCGCGCGGGCTGACGCTGGATGAGATGGCGCATGACCCCGGCGTCACCACCATCATCTCGGTCAACTCGCCGCGTCGCTTCGACGAGATGATGGCGGAAGGGCTGATGACGATGGCCGAATACGGCCAGTCGGTTGCCGTCACCCCATTCACGCTGATGGGCGCGATGAGCCCGGTGACGCTGGCCGGCGCGCTGGCACAGCAGAATGCCGAGGCGCTGTTCGGCATCGTGCTGACGCAACTGGTGCGTCCCGGCGCGCCGGTGATGTATGGCGCCTTCACCTCCAATGTCGACATGAAGTCGGGCGCGCCGGCCTTCGGCACGCCGGAGAACACCAAGGCCAACATCGCCTCGGGGCAGTTGGCGCGGCGCTACAACTTACCCTATCGCACCACGCCGGGCTCGGCCTCCAACGCCGCCGATGCGCAGGGCGCCTATGAGACGATGATGGCGCTGTGGGGTGCGGTGCTCGGCCACGGCAATCTCGTCTATCATGCGGCCGGCTGGCAGGAGGGTGGACTGACGGCTTCGTTCGAAAAGCTCATCATCGACGTCGAGATGATCCAGCACATGATGGAATTCCTGCGGCCGATCGTTGTCGACGAGGCGGAGCTCGCCGTCGAGGCGCTGGGCGCGGTGCCGACCGGCGGCCATTTCTTCGGCGAACCGCACACGCTGGAGCGCTACGCCACCGCCTTCTACCAGCCGATGCTCTCCAACTGGCAGAATTACGAGGCCTGGCAGGAAGCCGGCGCGCTCGACACGACGGCGCGCGCGACCAGGCTGTGGAAGAAGGCGCTGGACGAATATGTCGAGCCGGCCCTGGATCCCGCCATGCGCGAAGCGCTCGAAGCCTATATGGCGCGCCGCAAGCAAGCGATCGGGCAAGGAGAGCCGTGAGGGAACGGCTTCCCATCCTCAATCATTTCAATCTCTCAACTCACTGAACCAACGAGAAGAACCCATGAAGTCGCATGCAAAGGTCGTGGTCATCGGCGGCGGTGTCGTCGGATGCTCGGTGCTGTTCCATCTCGCGCGCCATGGCTGGACCGATGTCGTGCTTCTAGAGCGCGACGAGCTGACTTCCGGCTCGACATGGCATGCGGCCGGCGGCATGCACACCATCAATGGCGATCCCAACGTCGCCAAGCTGCAGAAATACACGATCTCGCTCTACAAGGAGATCGAAGAGCTTTCGGGACAGGCGACCGGCGTGCACCTCACCGGCGGCGTGCTGCTGGCCGCGACCGAGGCGCGGCTCGACTGGCTGCGCGGGGTGGTGTCGAAGGGCCGCTATCTCGGCATCGATCTCGAGGTGATCTCGGCCAAGGAAGCGGCGGAATTGATGCCGCTCATCGATCCCAGCAAGTTCGTCGGCGCGGTGCGCAACAAGGAGGACGGTCATCTCGATCCGTCGGGGGTGACGCACGCCTATGCCAAGGCCGCTCGGAAACTGGGCGCCGAGGTCGAGCGCTTCACCAAGGTCGAGGACATCGTGCGCCGGCCCGACGGGTTGTGGCGCGTCATCACCAACAAGGGCGATGTCATCGCCGAGCATGTCGTCAATGCCGGCGGGCTCTGGGCGCGCGAGGTCGGCCGCATGGTCGGGCTGGAATTGCCGGTGCTGGCGATGGAGCATATGTACCTGATCACCGAGGATATGCCGGAGGTCGCCGACTGGAACAAGAAGACCGGCACCGAGATCATCCACGCGGTCGACTTCGACGGCGAGCTCTATCTGCGCCAGGAGCGCGGCGGCATGCTGATGGGCACTTACGAGAAGGCGAACAAGGTCTGGTCCGAATTCCAGACGCCGTGGAATTTCGGCCATGAGCTGCTGGAGCCGGACATCGACCGCATCGCGCCGTCGCTGGAAGTCGGCTTCCGCCATTTCCCGGCCTTCCAGAAGACCGGCATCAAGCAGATCATCAACGGCCCCTTCACCTTCGCGCCGGACGGCAATCCGCTGGTCGGTCCGGTGCGCGGCCTGCCGGGCTTCTGGGTCGCCTGCGGCGTCATGGCCGGCTTCAGCCAGGGCGGCGGCGTTGGGCTCGCGCTCTCCAACTGGATGATCGAGGGCGATCCGGGCGCCGATATCTGGGCGATGGATGTGGCGCGCTACGGCGACTGGGCGACGATGGCCTATACGAACGCAAAGGTGCGCGAGAATTATTCGCGCCGCTTCTCGATCCGCTTCCCCAATGAGGAACTGCCGGCCGGGCGTCCGCTGAAGACGACGCCTCTCTATGACACGCTTGCCGCCAGGGGCGCGCAATGGGGCGTATCCTACGGGCTCGAAGTGCCGCTCTGGTATGCGCCGGACGGCGTCAGGGACGAGTTTTCGTGGCGGCGCTCGACCGACTTCGAGCATGTCGCCAAGGAAGTCGCGGCGGTGCGCAACGGCGTCGGCCTGTCGGAGATCTCGAACTTCGCCAAATACAAGGTGACGGGCGATGGCGCGGCTGGATGGCTCGACCGCATCTTCGCTTGCAAGCTGCCCAAGCGCGGCCGCATGACGCTGGCGCCGATGCTGAAGGACGACGGCAGACTGATCGGCGATTTCACTTTGGCTAATGTCGACGCAGAGTGGTTCGTCGCCGGCTCAGGCATCGCCGAGCAGTATCACATGCGCTGGTTCGAGGCCCATCTGCCCAAGGATGGCTCGGTGCGGATCGAGGCGCTGGGCCAGAAACTCACCGGCCTTGCGATTGCCGGTCCGAAGGCGAGGGAAGTGCTCGCCAAGGTCACCCGCGCCGATGTTTCCAACAAGGCGTTCCCCTTCATGGCGGTGGCCAGGATGGACATCGGCATGGCGCCGTGCCTCGTCGGCCGGGTCAGCTACACAGGCGATCTCGGCTACGAGATCTGGGTGGCGCCCGAATACCAGCGCGCCGCCTACCAGGCGCTGCTGGCTGCGGGAGAGGAGTTCGGCATCGGCCTGTTCGGCTCGCGCGCGCTCAATGCGCTGAGGCTGGAAAAGAACTATGGCTCATGGGCGCGCGAATATCGGCCGATCTACGGGCCGGTCGAGGCTGGGCTCGACCGCTTCGTCGCCTATGGCAAGGACACCGATTTCATCGGCAAGGAAGCGGCGCTCGCCGAGCGCCGAGAGGGCGGTACGCTTCGGCTGCGCGCCTTCATCGTTGATGCCGTCGATGCCGATGTGATCGGCGACGAGGCGATCTGGCATGACGGTGTCGTGCGCGGCTGGGTCACGTCGGGCGGCTATGCGCATAATTCGAAGAAATCGGTCGCCATGGGTTATGTGCCGAAGGAAATTGCCGACAGACCTGACGGCTTCGAGATCGAGATCCTCGGCCAGCGTCACGCGGCGCGCATCCAGGCGGCGCCGCTGTTCGACGCCAATTTCGAGCGGATGCGCGGCTAGAGCGACTCCAGGAAAAGTGCGAAGCGGTTTTCCGTCCGGAATTGCGTCAAAACAAAAAGCCTCCTGGCGCGCATCCTGCCATCAGGCTCTGGCGCTGTCGCGATTGTCCAGCGCGAAGGCGCCCGAACCGGCAAAGAACAGATAGAGGAAGACGAAGCAGAACAGTATGGCTGCGTCGCCGCCATTGTTGGCCGGGAAGAAGTCACGCGGGAAGTGCGCCATGAAATAGGCGATGGCCATTTCGCCGGCCAGGAGGAACGCCACCGGGCGGGTGAAGAGACCGAGCGCCAAGAGGATGCCGCCGCCAAATTCGAGGATACCTGCAGCCGTCGTCAGGCCGGTGAGGGCGTGCGGCTGGGCGCTTACCGGGAAGTTGAACAGTTTTTGCGAGCCATGTTCGATGAACTGCAAGGCGGTCATGATGCGCAACACGCCCAGCGCTTGCGGGCGGAACTGAGCAAGGCTTTCGAAAAGCTTCATCCGAAACTCCATTTACCCCCGCTCGGGCCTTAGATTATCGCCCGGCAGTGGACCACTCACTTCCCTTGGCCAACCATCAACAATTGGTGAGGCGAAATGGTTTCAGTCCCATATTTCTTCTCGCGATGGTTGCATAAATATCTCTATGGTTGTATTAGAGGGGTGGTGGATCAAACCAAGCGAGTCTCCTTGATCATGAGAAAAGTCATCATCGGCCTCTTCGCAATCCTTGCAGGCACCAGCTTCGCCATGGCCGCCGATACCGGCTGCGAGACCTTCAAATGGCCGGTCGAGCGGGAGCAGGCGCTGTTTCCGGAGGCGCGCGCCGCGCAGTCCGGCGCTACCCTCACGGTCGGGCAAGCGGCGGATTTCTCGCTTGAGGCTGTGGATACCGTCAGCTTCGAAGTGCCGCCGGAGCGGGCACCGAAAGCCGGCACGTTCGGCGCGACAGCAAATGTTACGGTGCCGCCTGATGGCGAGCTGCAGCTCAGCCTGTCCGACGAGGCCTGGATCGATGTGGTGCAGGATGGCAAGACCGTGAAATCGGCAGCCTTCAGCGGCGTGAAGACCTGCCCTGGCATCCGCAAGAGCATTCGCTTCAAGCTCGCCGGCGGCACAGCGATCATCCAGCTCAGCGGCGCGAAGAAGGCCGATCTGAAGCTGGCGGTGCTGACGCCGGAGTGACTAATTTAAGAGAGTGGCGCCAGCCGGATAAGTCTTGCCTGTCCTTCGCAGCAATTGCGGAGGGTTGATCGCACCTCTCCCAAGAAGGAAGCGCAATCGCAGACGGCAGCGCTGCCCCCTCTCCGTCCGCTGCGCGGACACCTCTCCCCCATTTCATGGGGGCGAGGAAACGCTAACCGCGGATGTCGCGGCCTTGAAAGCTTGGGTTCCTCGCCCCCATGAAATGGGGGAGAGGTGGCTCGGCGAAGCCGAGACGGAGAGCGGGAGCGCCTTATGCGATTGCCCGCTCCGAGGGAGAGAGAATTCTACCGAACCGGTGCAAGCAGGGCGAAATGCGCGCCTTGCGGGTCCTGGCACTGGATGATCCATTGGCCGCTTGGCACGTCCATCGGCCCCATGATGACCTTGCCGCCATTGTCGGTGACGCGCTTGGCGGCGGCGTCGATGGCGTCGACGTTGAAATAGAACTGCCAGACGGAGACCGGGATCTGCGGCGGCTTGTTCATCATGCCGCCGCCGGATTCCGGACCGGCGCCGAAGGTTTTGTAGATGCCCATCTCGCCCATGTCGAACTCGCCGGCGCTCGTCCAACCGAACTGGGTGGAATAGAAATCGAAGGCGGCTTTCCAGTCCGACGTGTAGAGCTCATGCCAGCCGACATGACCGAGCGTGGTTGCCGGCACCGGCGGCTGGTCAGGCTGATTGGGCTGCAGGAACATGAAGGCCGCGCCCTGCGGGTCGGCGACGACCGCGAAGCGGCCGACGCCCGGAATATCGTCGGGCGCGCGGTGCACGGCGCCGCCGGCGTCCTTGAGCGCCTGGGTGGAGGCGTCGACATCCTTGGTGTAGATGTAGCCCAGCCAGGTTGGCGGCATGCCCCTCTTGGCGGGTTCTTCCGGCATGGTCATCAATCCGCCGACGCCCCGCACGGCGGAATTCACTACGATGTAGCGGGGCATGCCGGGGGCGTTGTCGAAGGGCTCGGCCTTCCAGCCGACCACGGCGCTGTAAAAGGCCTCCGCGGCGTCGAGGTCGGTGGTCATCAGTTCGTACCAGAAGAAAGGTTGCGGGGATTTCGGCATGGTCGGTCTCCTCACCGGTTCAGGCAGCGATCGCGGTTCGATCCATCCTAGGACGATCCTGGCGACAGAAATCCGACATGGGCCGAAAATCCCAGTCGGCAAGGCGCTTTGCTCCTGATCTTGCATAGCCCACTCTTTTCGACTTTGCTGCCGGCAAAGAGGGGTTTGCCTTCCATGCGCCAGATGTCGCTCACGCCCGAGCTTGTGGCTCTTTGTCATCGCGAGGAGATCGATCCCGGACCGAGCGGGGAGTGGACGCAGCTCAGCGATGACGATTTCGGCGCGCTCGCCACGCGTCTCGCCGGCGAAGCCGACGAGGGGCCGCTTTGGGTGTTCGCCTATGGCTCGCTGATCTGGAAACCGGCCTTCGAGTCGATCGAGCAGCAGCGCGCCTCGGCGCATGGCTGGCATCGCTCTTTCTGTCTCGACATGGTCCGCTGGCGAGGCAGCGCTGAGCAGCCGGGGCTGATGATGGCGCTTGAACGCGGTGGGCGCTGCGACGGAGTCATCTACCGCCTGCCGGATGGCGAAAAGCCGGCCCAGATCGAGAGGCTGCTGCGACGCGAGATCGACGACCACGAGAGCGTCGCCTCCGTCAGATGGGTTCCGGTGCGGACGGCGCAAGGTCGGGTGCGGGCGCTGGGCTTCTGGGTCGGCGTGACAGGCAGGGGGACGTCGCTCGGGCAGCCGCTGGAGAAGGTGGCTTGGGTGCTGGCGCGCGCGTGCGGCCATGTCGGCTCGGGTGCTGAATATCTCTACAACACCGTCAGCCATCTCGAGACCTTCGGCATCCATGACCGCAATCTGTGGCGGCTGCAGGAATTGGTGGCGGAGGAAATCCGGTCGATCCATGGCCACAGGGTGACAAATCCTGACGCTGCAGAGATCACTGAGGCGGCTATAACATGACTTCATTTGTCATGTTTTTACTCAACCATTTCAGCGGCTTGGCCGAAAATTGACCAATTGATAAAAAAATAAAACGTGCTAGCCTTCCCCAAAACGACAACAAGGGGAACTGGAATGGCGACTGGTCATTTCATCGAGGGCATTGCCGGCGGCCGGCTGTCTTCCGAGCAATATGCCGACAATTTTTCCGACCTGCACCCGCCGCTCGATCATCACGAGGCACTGGTCGAATCCGACCGCTGCTATTTCTGCTACGACGCGCCCTGCATGAATGCATGCCCGACGTCGATCGACATCCCGCTGTTCATTCGTCAGATCGCGACCGGCAATCCGTTGGGCTCGGCCAAGACGATCTTCGACCAGAATATCCTTGGCGGCATGTGCGCCCGCGTCTGCCCGACCGAGACGCTGTGCGAAGAGGTCTGCGTGCGCGAGGCGGCCGAAGGCAAGCCGGTGCAGATCGGCCGGCTGCAGCGTTACGCCACCGATGTCGCAATGAGCGAGGGCAAGCAGTTCTACAAGCGCGCCGAGCCGACCGGGAAAAGCATCGCCGTGGTCGGCGCCGGTCCGGCCGGGCTGGCGGCGGCGCATCGGCTTGCCCGCCATGGCCATGAGGTGACGATCCTGGAGGCGCGGCCGAAGGCCGGCGGCCTCAACGAATATGGCATCGCCGCCTATAAGAGCGTCGACGATTTCGCCCAGGCCGAGGTCGACTATGTCACCGCGATCGGCGGCATCGACATCCAGAACGGCAAGGCGCTCGGCCGCGACTTCCAACTGGCCGACCTGATGCGCAACTATGATGCGGTGTTCCTCGGCATGGGGCTCGGCGGCGTCAATGCGCTACGTGCCGAGGGCGAAGACGCCGACGGCGTTACCAATGCGGTCGAGTTCATCGCCGAACTGCGCCAGGCAAGCGACCTCTCCAGCCTGCCGGTCGGCCGGCGCGTCGTCGTCATCGGCGGCGGCATGACGGCGGTCGATGCCGCGGTGCAGTCGAAGCTGCTCGGCGCCGAAGAGGTGACGATCTGCTACCGGCGCGGCCAGGAGCATATGAACGCTTCGGAGTTCGAGCAGGATCTGGCCGCCGCCAACGGCGTCACCATCCGCCACTGGCTGCAGCCCAAGCGCGTCATTGCCGAGAACGGCAAGGTCTCGGCCATCGAACTCGAATACACCGCTATGAGCGGCGACAAGCTTGTCGGCACCGGTGAACGGCTCACGCTCGTCGCCGACCAGGTGTTCAAGGCGATCGGCCAGAGTTTTGTGCCGGCGCATCTCAACGGCAGCGCGGAGGCGATCGAGCTCGAAGGCGGCCGCATCAAGGTCGATGCCGAAGGCCGCACCTCGCTGGCGAAAGTCTGGGCCGGCGGCGACTGTATCTTCGGCGGCGACGATTTGACCGTATCGGCGGTGGCGCAAGGGCGCGACGCGGCCGAGAGCATCCACCGGGCACTGACCTCTAACGGGAGGGCATGAGCATGGCAGACATCCGCAACAATTTCATCGGCATCAAGTCGCCCAATCCGTTCTGGCTGGCGTCTGCGCCGCCGACCGACAAGGCCTACAATGTCGAGCGCGCCTTCAAGGCGGGCTGGGGCGGCGTGGTGTGGAAGACGCTCGGCGAAGAAGGTCCGCCGGTCGTCAATGTCAATGGTCCGCGCTATGGCGCGATCTGGGGCGCCGACCGCCGGCTGCTGGGCTTGAACAATATCGAGCTGATCACCGACCGCGACCTGCAGACCAATCTGCGCGAGATGAAGCAGGTGAAGATGAATTGGCCGGACCGGGCGCTGATCGCCTCGATCATGGTGCCTTGCGTCGAGGAAAGCTGGAAGGCGATCCTGCCGCTGGTCGAGGAGACCGGCGCCGACGGCATCGAGCTCAATTTCGGCTGCCCGCACGGCATGAGCGAGCGCGGCATGGGCTCGGCGGTCGGCCAGGTGCCGGAATATATCGAGATGGTGGTGCGCTGGTGCAAGCAGTACACGCGCATGCCCGTCATCACCAAGCTGACGCCCAACATCACCGACATCCGCAAGCCCGCGCGGGCAGCGCATGCCGGCGGAACGGATGCCGTGTCGCTGATCAACACGATCAACTCGATCACCGGCGTCGATCTCGACAGTTTCGCGCCGCAGCCGACCATTGACGGCAAGGGCTCGCATGGCGGCTATTGCGGCCCGGCGGTGAAGCCAATCGCCATGAACATGGTGGCCGAGATCGCGCGCGATCCGGAGACGCGCGGCCTGCCGATCTCCGGCATCGGCGGCATCACCACCTGGCGCGACGCCGCCGAATTCATGGCGCTCGGCGCCGGCAATGTGCAGGTCTGCACGGCGGCGATGACCTACGGCTTCAAGATCGTGCAGGAGATGATCGCCGGCCTGGAGAACTGGATGGATGAGAAGGGCCACGCGTCGCTCTCCGACATCATCGGCCGCGCCACGCCCAACGTCACCGACTGGCAGTATCTCAACCTCAACTATGTCGCCAAGGCGCATATCGACCAGGACGCCTGCATCAAATGCGGCCGCTGCCATATCGCCTGCGAGGACACCTCGCACCAGGCGATCACCAACATGGTGGATGGTGTGAGGCATTTCGAGGTTATCGAGGCCGAATGCGTCGGCTGCAATCTGTGCGTCAATGTCTGCCCGGTCGAAGGCTGCATCACAATGGAGCCGTTGGCGGCCGGCGTCGTGGACCAGCGCACCGGTAAGCCGGTGTCGCCGATCTACGCCAACTGGACGACGCACCCGAACAATCCGATGGCCAAGGTAGCGGCGGAATAAGCTCGGGTTCCTCGCCTCACGACAGTGGGGAGAGGTGGCCCGGCGAAGCCGGGACGGAGAGGGGCCTTCGGGGCGGCTGGACACCGCCGAGGCCCTTGATTGCCTTTTCCCTGCGCCTCGTCCTTGTCCGGTTTTGGCCTCGCAGAAGGTGTCCCCCTCTCCGTCCCGGCTTCGCCGGGCCACCTCTCCCCCGCCTTGCGGGGTGCGAGGAACCCAGGTTCTGCGAAGCGCCCATTCTCTCACTCTGTTATTGCGAATAGGCGGGCAATTTGCATCTTCATATTGCAGATAAGAATTATCCACGATAAAATATATCCATGAATTGGAGATCGGTATCATGAAACTGGGCGATAGCGTTGAGGCGGCCATCCACTGCGCGGCGACGCTTGCCGGCGTGGACGGCAACAGCACCATGCCGGGCGCGGCGCTGGCGGAGTGTTTCGGGCTGTCGCCGAGCTATCTGTTGAAGCATCTCAACCAGCTCACGGCGGCGCGCATCCTGGAATCGGTGCCGGGGCCGGCGGGCGGTTACCTG
>NZ_RZRX01000167.1:0-14365 GCF_003997405.1 Mesorhizobium sp. M2A.F.Ca.ET.042.01.1.1 | reverse complement strand
GGATGGAACTCGTCCGGAATGACCTCCGGAAAGGGCGCGCCGAAGACCGCGATCGACGAGGTGAACACAAGGCGCGGCGCGAAGGCCGCCAGCCGCACCGCGTCGAACAGCGCCCGCGTGCCGTCGAGATTGACCCGGTAGCCGAGATCGAAATTGGCTTCCGCTTCGCCCGAGACGATGCCCGCCAGGTGGAAGATCACGTCCGGACGCGGAGCCACGAGGGCCGCCATGGCGCCGGGCGTGGATAGATCGCCGGTGTGGATCGAGACATCGACGCCTGTGAGCGCCGGCGGCTGCGGCGCCACGATGTCATGCAGGTCGAGCGCCGTGATCTTGCGCCCGCGCAAGGCGCCGTCCCTGGCCAGCCGCGCTATAAGCTTGCGGCCCACCATGCCGGCCGCGCCCGTGATCAGAATTCTCATCTCAGAGACCTTTCTTGCGTTGGCTGCGTCCGCGCAGCCATAGGACGACGAACAGCCCGACCATGAAGACCACCGCGATGACGGCCGCCAGCACCGTCGACACCTTGCCCGCGGCCAGCATGATGGCCGGCAGGAAATAGGCGGCGAGACCGAACACGAGCAGTATCACAGCCGCGGCAATCGCCGCGTTGCGTGTGTCACGATCCATCAGCAGGCTTTCCTGGCTTCGAGGCTGTTAGGCATAATCGTGATCAGTGATAGTGCCGGCGATCGGCGGGCGCGCCATGCGTATGATCGTGATCATGGTGATGGCCATGCTCGTCATGACTGTCGGCGCATTGTCCGAATTCCGGTTCGACGGTGGCATGATCGATGCCGTGCTTGGCGGCAAGCCGTTTCTTGATGGCGCTCACCGCTACATGCGGATCGACGCCGTCATTCAGGCAGGCATGCAGCGTCGCCATGTTGGAGGTGCCGTCGAGCGACCAGACATGCATATGATGCACCTCGCGCACGCCCTTGACCGCGCCTTCGATGTCCTTGGCGATCACGTCGCGATCGAGGCTTGCCGGCACGCCTTCGAGCAGGACATGCGCCGCCTCGCGCATCAAAGACCATGCCGTCGACAGGATCAGCAGCGACACAAGGACGGAGAGGATAGGATCGATCGGCGTCCAGCCGGTTGCCAGGATGATGAGGGCTGCTGTGATTGCCGCGGCGGAGCCCAGCAGGTCGCCCAGCACATGCAGGATCGCGCCGCGCATGTTCAGGCTCTCGCGGTCGCCGCCATGCAGCACGAAGAAGGAGGCGATGTTGACCAGCAGGCCTGCCACCGCCACCACCAGCATCGGCCCGCCAAGCACGGGCGCCGGGTTCATCAGCCGCCCCCAGGCCTCGTAGACGATCCACAGCGCGATGACGAAGATGGCGATGCCGTTGGTGTAGGCGACCAGCGTCTTCACCCGGCCGAAGCCATAGGTCAGACGGCCGGTGGCCGGGCGTCCGGCGAGATGGAAAGCGTACCAGGCAAGACCGAGCGCGATCGAATCGGCAAGCATATGGCCGGCGTCCGCGAGCAGCGCCAGCGATCCGGTGAGCAGACCGCCGAACGCCTCGGCGACCATGAAGCCGCCGGTCAGGCAGGCCGCGACCAGCACCCGATTCTTGTCGGTCGAGCCATGCACATGCCGAGCGCCGTGGCTATGACCGGCGGAACCGTGATCATGCGAACCGTGCGCCATCGTCAAACTCCTGTTACGCTCCGAAGTCGGCGCGAAAATCCTCAAGCCGCCGCTTTTGGCCGCCTTCGTCATCGAAATTCGCTGGATCGAGCCAGCCTTCATAGGCTTTGCGCAAGGCCGGCCACTCCTTGTCGATGATCGAATACCACGCCGTATCGCGGTTTTCACCTTTGACCACAAGGTGCTGGCGGAAGATGCCTTCGAACTTGAAGCCGAAGCGCTCGGCAGCGCGCTTCGAGGGCTCGTTGCGGTTGTTGCATTTCCACTCGTAGCGGCGGTAGCCGAGATCGTCGAAGAGATATTTCGCAAACAGGAACTGCGCCTCGGTCGCCGCCGGCTTGCGCGAGATCAGCGGACCCCAATAAATGTTGCCGATTTCACCGACGCCGTTGGCGGCGTCGATGCGCATCAGCGTCTGGCGTCCGGCGATCTTGCCGCTCGCCTTGTCGATGACGGTGAAGAACAGCGGATCCTCGCTGGCTTCCGCCTTGTCGAGCCAGGGCTGGAAGGCTGCGCGGGTTTCCGGCGGGTAGTCGGGCAGCCAGGCGAAACGTCCGCCGACATCGGAAACCGAGGAGGCCTCGTAGAGGCCGTCGCCATGTTTTGCCACGCTCAGCGGCTCGAGCCGGACGGTGCGGCCCTCGATCGCCTTGCGCTCCGGCCGTGGGCGCGGCTGCCAATTCTTCAGATCTTCCGACACCGACCCCTCCAATCCGTTGACTTTTCCCAGCGGACGGTCACAAAAACGCTCGCCCACAGAAAGAACCACAGGGACGGGAAAAATGCTCCACACGATCGCGGCCTTCGACCGTCTTGGCGAGGAAAACGCCTTTGCGGTGCTGGCCAGGGCCACCGCGCTTGCCCATCAGGGCCGCGACATCGTCAATCTCGGCATCGGCCAGCCCGACTTCAAGACGCCGCAGCACATCGTCGAGGCGGCGATCAAGGCGCTGCGCGACGGCCACCACGGCTACACGCCGGCCAACGGCCTGCTCGCCACCCGCGAGGCGGTCGTGCGCCGCACGCTGACCACCACCGGCGTCGAGGTCTCGCCTGAGAATGTGATGATCCTGCCCGGCGGCAAGCCGACCATGTTCGCGGCGATCCTGATGTTCGGCGAACCCGGCACTGAGATCCTCTATCCAGATCCCGGCTTTCCGATCTACCGCTCAATGATCGAGTTCACCGGCGCCACGCCGGTGCCGGTGCCGATCCGCGAGGAGAACGGCTTTGCCTTCTCGGCCGACGAGACGCTGGCGCTGATCACGCCGAAGACCAGGCTGCTCATCCTCAACTCGCCCGCCAATCCGACCGGCGGCGTCACGCCGCGCGCCGAGATCGAGAAGCTGGTCAAGGGCCTGGAGAAGCATCCTGAGGTCGCCGTCATGTCCGACGAGATCTACGACGTCATGACCTATGACGGCGAGAAGCACTGCTCTCTGCTCAACTTCCCCGAAATCCGCGACAGGCTGATCGTGCTCAACGGCTGGTCGAAGACCTGGGCGATGACCGGCTGGCGCATGGGCTGGTCGATCTGGCCGAACGGCGACAGGGGCGCCCATCTCTACGACAAGGTGCGCAAGCTGGCCGTCAATTGCTGGTCCTGCGTCAATGCGCCGAGCCAGTTTGCCGGGATCGCGGCGATCGACGGGCCGCAGGACGATGTCGAGAAGATGATGCGCGCCTTCGACAACCGCAGGAAAATCGTCGTCGAGGGCCTGAACGCGCTCCCCGGCATTTCCTGCATCACCCCGAAAGGCGCCTTCTACGCCTTCCCCAACGTGTCGAAGACCGGCTGGAAGGCCAAGAAGCTCGCCTCGGCGCTGCTGGAGGATGCCGGCGTGGCGCTGATCGGCGGCCCCGATTTCGGCGTGCTCGGCGAAGGGTATATCCGGCTTTCCTACGCCAATTCCGAGGAGAACATCCTGCGCGCGCTGGAGCGGATCGAGGCATTTCTGAAGAAGTGAGCTGTCAGGCGCTTATCCGCGCCCGACAAACGGCATCTTCGTCGCCATCACCGTCATGAACAGCACGTTGGCGTCGAGCGGCAGGCTGGCCATATGCAGCACCGCGTCGGCGACGCGCTGCACATCCATCACCGCCTCGGCGGCGATCGAGCCATTGGCCTGCGGCACGCCGACCGTCATCGGCTGCGCCATCTCGGTCAGCGCATTGCCGATATCGATCTGGCCGCAGGCGATGTCGAAGGGCCGGCCGTCGAGCGCTAGCGTCTTGGTGAGCCCGGTGATGGCGTGCTTGGTCGCCGTATAGGGCACGGAACCCGGGCGCGGCGCATAGGCCGACACTGAGCCGTTGTTGATGATACGGCCGCCCATCGGCTTCTGCCTCCGCATCGCGCCGAAGGCGGCGCGCGCGCACAGGAACGAGCCGGTGAGATTGACGCCGACGACGTCGTTCCAGACCTCGACCGGGATCTCGTCGATCAGCGTCGACTTGTAGCCCATGCCGGCATTGTTGAAGAGCAGGTCGACGCGGCCGAAGGCCTCGAGCACAGTCTCGAACATATCGTCGACTTCCGCCGCCTTGCTGATGTCGCAGGCGACAGCCAATGCCTTGGCTTGCGTCTTTCCCGCATCGGCGATCGCCTCCTCCAGCAACGTCTTGCGCCGGCCGCAGAACACCGTGTTCCAGCCTGCCTGGAGCAGCGCGGTGGCGACGCTCTTGCCGATGCCGGTGCCGGCGCCGGTCACGATGGCGGTCTTCTCTGCTATGGCGGTCATCGCCGTCCTCCGGTCATCGACGGAAAGACGTGGCATCGCAAATGCAGGCGGTCATGGCAAGCCGCTCTTGGCGACAAAGCGGAGGCCAACAAAAAGGGCGGCCATTGGCGACCGCCCCGATCTGAACCGCGCTTGGGAGGAGGATAAGCCGGTCCGACTGATTAGAATGATGCGCTTGCTGGGTTAACGAGAGTTTAAAGACCGGCAAGACGTCGCCTGATGGCGTTTACCACACCGCTTCACCAAGGCGAGCTCGGCGCGCTGCCAGCCGGCACCTTGGCCGCGGAAACGGTCGCCTCGACATGGTCGATCAGCGCATCCGGCAGGCCGAGCCGGCCGGCGAGCAGGTCGAGATAGCCGCGCTCGGCGCGTGTGTCGGGATCGATGGTCAGACGCGAGGCGGTGTAGAGTTCCAGCTTCTGTGCATCGGTCTTGGCGCCGGCGACCAGCGTGTCAAGATCGAGGGGTCTATCGAGCTCGGCAAGCAGGAATTTCTCCGCTTCCGCGCCGATGCCGGCGAGCTTGAGCTTGTCGGCGATCTTCTTGCGCTCTTCGTCGTCGATATGACCATCGGCCTTCGCCGCAGAGATCATCGCCCGGACCAGCGTCAGCGTGAACTCGGCCTCGCCCTGGGGCGCCGCCGCGGGATCGAAAGCGGTATCGGCCGGCGGCGGCAGCAGTTCAGGCTCGCCGGACGCAGGCGCCTGCGCCGGCTCGTTGCCGGCCTTGTAATTCTGATAGGCCTTGTAGGCGAGGCCGCCGATCGCCGCCAGACCGCCGAGCTTGATGGCCGCGCCCGTCACCTGCCGTCCGGTGCCGGTGCCGAGCAGCACGGCGGCAAGCGCTCCGGCAGCCAGCGGATTGTCCTTCGCCATCTGCACCGCCTGCCCCGCCTTGTCGCGAACGGTCGAGCCCGTGCCGGGAACTTGCGAGCCGAGAAGGTCGTCGAGCAGCTTCTTGGGGTCGAGCATCAATGCCTCCAGAATTGGCCCGGCCGAATGCGCGCGGGCAAGGTTTCGGACCGGCAAGAGGTAGGCCCCGCGCCTTGACATTACAATGACGACCAGCTTTTCGGTCGCAGGCCGCTCTAGCTGCCGATATGGCGCTTGCCGCCGCGCGCCTGCGCAAGTTCGACCTGACGGTGACGTTCGGCATAGCGCTCGCGGTCCGCATCGGACCGCCCTTCGAAGCAATGCGGGCATGAAACGCCGATTGCGTATTTCGGCGACAGCCGGTCCTCGGCCGTCAGCGGATGCCGACAGGCGCGGCAGAGTTCCGCTTCTCCCTCGGTCAGGCCATGCGAGACGGACACCCGCTCGTCGAACACAAAACACTCGCCTTGCCACAGGCTCTCCTCTGCCGGCACGTCCTCCAGATATTTCAGGATGCCGCCCTTGAGATGGAAGACGTTCTTGAGGCCGAGCGACTTCACATAGGCCGTCGCCTTCTCACAGCGAATGCCGCCGGTGCAGAACATCGCCACCTTGCGGCCTTCGAGCTCCTCACGGTGCTCTTCCACCCAGGCCGGAAACTCACGGAAGCTGCTGGTCTTGGGATCGACCGCGCCCGTGAAGGTGCCGAGCGAGACTTCATAGGCGTTGCGCGTGTCGATGACGACGGTGTCGGCATCCGAGATCAGCGCATTCCAATCGGCCGGCGCGACATAGGCGCCGGCGCTGGTTGCCGGATCGATATCCTCGACGCCCATGGTGACGATCTCGCGCTTCAGCCGCACCTTCATGCGGTGGAACGGCATCTCGGCGGCGCTGCTGTATTTTACTTCCAGCCCGGCAAGGCCTTCGATGGCCTGCAGATGGTCCACAAGCGCGGCAATCGCTTCCTCGCTGCCGGCGACGGTGCCGTTGATGCCTTCATGCGCCAGAAGCAGAGTGCCCTTGATGCCGCGCCCGCAACAAAAGGCGGCGAGCGGCGCGCGCAGGGCCTCGTATCCGTCGAACCGCACGAATTTGTAGAGCGCGGCGACGCGGACGGGCTGGATTTCCTTGGCTATTGTCATGGCAATGCCACTAGACCGTGCTGAAAGCCGTTTCAAGGCAAGGCTACCGGCACATGACGACGCGGCATCACGACACGCCACCTTTCATGGACTTGGCATACCCCTTCTGCTAATCGGTTTAAAACGATCGAAACGGAGACCAGCACATGACCAGCAAGACCGAAAAGCTCCTGTCGCTCCTCAACGGTCAGCCGGTCATCCCGGTGCTCAAGATCGCCAATGTCGCCGATGCCGTGCCGCTCGCTCGCGCTTTGTCGCGCGGCGGTTTGCGGGCCATCGAGATCACCTTGCGCACCGCCGATGCGCTGGAGGCGATCCGGCGCGTCGCGGCCGAAGTCGAGGACGCGATTGTCGGCGCCGGCACCATCCTCGATGCCAGGCAGTTCGACGAAGCCGCCCGCGCCGGCTCGACATTCATCGTCAGCCCCGGCATCACCAGCCAGCTTCTCGAGGCGGCCAAGGACAGCCCCGTGCCGCTGCTGCCCGGCGCGATCACCCCCGGCGAGATCATGGCCGCGCGCGAAGCCGGCCTGCGCTTCCTGAAATTCTTCCCGGCCGAGCAATCCGGCGGCATCGCTTCCCTGAAAGCTTTCGCCTCGCCGCTGGCGGACGTGAAATTCTGCCCGACCGGCGGCATAGCGGCCAAGAACGCCGCCGACTATCTGAGCCTGCCCAACGTCATCTGCGTCGGCGGCTCCTGGGTGGCGCCCGACGATCTCATCAAGGCCGGCAAGTGGGACGAGATCGAAGCGCTGGCGCGCGAGGCGAGCAAGCTCAAGAAGTAGTCAGCGCTTTCACCAGGGCAGCGCGCCGTCCTCATCGAAATAGCCGCCTGTCGGTCCGCCCGGCTCCAGCGTCGCCAGCCGCACGATGATCTCGGCCGCCTGCTGCACCGTGCGGCCGCCTCTGTGCGCGTTGAGGTCCGTCGCGGTGTAGCCGGGAGCGGCTGCATTGACCATCATGCCGTGCGGCGCGAGTTCCCTGGCGAAGGCGAGCGTAATGGCGTTGAGCGCGGTCTTCGAGCTGCCATAGCCCATGACGTTGGGCGACTGGCTGTTGCCGGACGCGCGCGCCAGCGATCCGAGATAGCTGCTCACCATGACGATGCGGGAAGCGGGCGATGCCAGGAGCAGCGGCAGGAATGCCTGCGTGACCCGCACCGGCCCGAAGACGTTGACGTCATAGGTGGCTTTCATGTCCGCGATGCCCTCCTGGCTCGGCGGTCGCCGATAGCGGCCGTCCGCGCCCAGCGCCTCGACATAGCCGGGAGCGATGCCGGCATTGTTGACCAGCACATCCAGGCTGGGCGCCCTTGCCGCGACAGTTTTGGCCGCGGCCGCCACGCTGTCGTCGCTGGCGACATCGAGCGCGAGCCATTCGACATCCAACCCCTCATCACGCAATGCCTGCGCCGCGGTCTCGCCACGATCGGCGTCGCGCGCGCCGAGCCATACCTTGTAATCCAGTGCCGCCAACCGCCGGACGGTCTCACGGCCGATGCCCTTGTTGGCGCCGGTCACCAGCGCGTTCCTTCTCGTCGTCATGTCCATGTCTCCTGTTCGGTGACCCAGAGATGACGTGAACCGGCTTGCGTCGCGCGCCAAAAGCTCTCAGCCTCTTGCCTAATCCTCTCAGGTGCGCGTCTTCGCGTCACCAGGTTCGTGTCTTCGCGGGCGCGTCAGCGCCTCGCTTTGTTGCTTGGCCGCGATGGATCGGCAATGCTGGAACGATGAGTGACATACTGCAGGAATTGATCGCCTTGGCCGGGCGCCATGCACGGGGACGGCGGACGACGACGGCCATTCCGCGCGTCACCATCGGCCGCAGCGAGCTTCCGACGCCGCCGCTGCCCGAGCTCTGCCAGCCGACCGCGCTTCTGGTCCTGCAGGGGACCAAAACGGTGCTGATCGGTGACCGCACGCTTGCCTACAGCGCCGGCAGCTATTTCGTCTACGCGGTGGAGGCGCCAGCCACCAGCCAGTTGATCGAGGCCAGTAGAGCCTCTCCCTACATGGCTCTCGCCTTCCCCATCGATATCGAGTTGATCGCCGGGCTGCTTATCGACCATCGATCGGCGATAGACGGCGACAGCTTCGTCACCAACACGGCCGATGACGACTTGCTCGACGCCTGGCGACGGATGCTGCGGCTGCTCGATCGGCCGGAAGAGATTCCGGTGCTGGCGCCCATGCTCGAACGCGAGATCGCATTCCGCCTGCTGCAAGGCCCGCAGGGCGAAAAGCTGCACCAGCTCGCGCGCGCCGATGGCCGCCTGTCGCAGATCCGCCGCGCCACCGCCTGGATCCGGTTGCATTACAACGAGCCGATCGATGTGACGCAGCTGGCCGAGCTCTCGCATATGAGCAACGCCGCCTTTCATCGCCATTTCAAGGCGGCGACCGCGATGAGCCCGATCCAGTATCAGAAGCAGCTCCGCCTTTTGGAAGCGCGCCATCTGCTGATTGCCCAACCGGGCAGCGCAGCGCAGGTTGCTTTCACCGTAGGCTACGAAAGCGCCTCCCAGTTCAGCCGCGAATATGCGCGCCAGTTCGGGCTGCCTCCGGCGCGTGACGCCGCGCGGCTTCTGGCCAATGGCGAGGCGGCCGCGCTGGAAGTCGACTGAACATAAAGACCCGCCGGCTTGCGCCGCCCCCCTCACGGGAAGTTCAAGCCGGTGCAGCTCGGGCAATGCCGGATAACGCCAACCGAGGACTGGTTCCCGCTCATGGATTCGAACCACGATTCACGCCTTCAAAGGGCGCTGTCCTACCATTAGACGAAGCGGGAGGCTGACGGTCTGGACGCAACATGAAAAACAAAAGCCGCGCTTCAAGTCCAGCGCGGCTTCTCTTCGGTGTCTCTCAAATGGCTACTTCGTCTGGAAACGGGCGACCGACAGGAACTTGACCGCGTTGCCGCTGAAACGGCTGGCATCTTGCATCTCGCCACTCGTTTGGAAGCCGGCGGTGTACACTTCGCTCGGCGGCGTATGCACGATGTTATAGGCATAGCGCGGAGCCGTCGTCGGATCGGAAACCGAAGCAATGTTCACGCCGCTGCCCAGCGCCCAGCGCGCGGCCTGCGGCGCTGCCGCCACCACCATGGCCTTCGGTCCCGGCTTGAGGTTGCGGGGCGAAGCTCTGCCTTCCTTGGCCGTCGTCTTCACGCCGGCGCCGATCGCCTTCGTGGGATCGCTGCCTGCCGGAAGGGCGGCGATGGCCTGGCGTGGCGAGGCAGCATCGGCCCCTGACGGATCGTTGAACGCCGAGCGCGGCTCCGGCTGCGTCAGCGACGCAAGCTGGTATTCGGCGCCGGCGCCGCCGGCCTCGACGGTCGCGTTGGCCTGTTCGAGAACGGCCTTGACCTCATCCTGCTTGCCGGGCTGCGGCCGGGCGGTCGGCAGCACGGAGAACGCATCGGTCGCGCTCTTGTCCTGCGAAGCCGTCTCGGCCAGCGCCAGAAGCACGTTCTTGTCCTTCGACGCCAATTCGGCCGGCGTCGAGCGATCGGGGCGCCAAGTCGGAAGCGGGATGTTGTTGACCGCCACTTGCGCTGGATCGGTGCCAGCGGCCTCGGCCGCGCTGGCGGCGCCGAACGGAACCTTGTCAGGCAAGGGCGCCTGCGCCGTCGAAACCGCCTGCTCGGTCGTCGCCGAGGCATCCGCCATGGCGAACGGCACGTTCTCCGGCGTCTGCTGGCCGACATCGACCTTCGGACGCGGCGCGAAGTCGGGCAACGGGATTTCCTTGGGCGGCAGCGCGGCGATGATCGTCTCGGGCGTATCCTGCTGCGGCTGCTGCTGATCATCGGCGCTGTCATCCGCGATCTGCGGGACGTTGGCGCGCTTGGCATCCTTCGGCGAAACGATCGCGATGCCCGGGAGGTTGCTGTTGCGTGCCGTCGCGGCGCTCGCGACCTGAACCTGCTTCACGGCTTTCTGCTGAGGCGCCGGAGCGCTTTCGTCAGCCGCGTCATCGGCCTCGTCGGCGCCACCGCCGAACAAGGCGGCAAGCAATCCGCCGGACCGCTTGGTCGAGCCGCCGGCGCTGGCCAGTTCGATGTTCGGGGTGCCCGCGCCCTTGCGCGCCTGATAGGCGGCCAGCGCCTGCTCATAGCCAGGCAGCGGGCGCCCGTCGCTCGGCACATGCAGCGTCTTGCCGTTCGGGAACAGGCTGACCAGTTCCTGGCGGCTGATGCCCGGCCAGTGGCGCACATTGCCGACATCCATATGGACGAAGGGGGAGCCGGAGGTCGGGTAGTAGCCGACGCCGCCGCCCTGCATCTTGAGGCCGATGTTGCGCAGCTTCTTCAGCGGCACGCCGGGAATGTAGAAGTCCATCGCCTTGCCGAGCATGTGCTGGCTTTTCTCGGCGACGCCGCGGCTGCGCGAACGCAGCATCGCGTTGGTCGACGGCGAACGATAGCCGCAGACGACCTGGATGTAGTCGGTCGCGCCGGCTTCGCGATAAGCTTCCCAGACGAGGTCGAGCAGCCGCGGGTCCATCTTCGTCGGCTCGTTGCGGCGCCAGTCGCGCAGGATGATGTTGATCTTGCGCAGGCCTTCCGGATCGTAGCGGCCATTGCGCTTGTAGACGATCTCGGCCTTCTCGTGCGTGTGCAGGTGATAGAGCTTGAGCGTACGAACCTCAGCCCTGGCGCCCGACATTGCCGCGGACAGAAACCCGACAGCCAAAATCACAAACGTCAGCCACCTCGGCCAGACGCTCATGTGAAAATGCCGCCCGTTTGTGTGTCGTTCGACTTTGTTCAAATCAACTGGCTTTCAGGCTGCCGTTTGTCCCCGGATTTGACCAAACGGATGCGTGGTTTTCACATCCGAATATCGATCCTAATGGTTAATCATCGTTTATTGAAGCCGAAATGCGGTAACACCGTGGCGATATCCCGTCAAAAATGATGCACAGCATTTCGTGGTAAACCGCTGGTTTAGATCAAGAATCCGGCCCCGGCCAGAACACGATCTGTTACCGTTAGCGTTAATGCGTGATCCTCGGCAACGCCAACCGCTGAAAACCTTGCGTTTTCACATCAAAAGCGACAATTTGACTCGGATTTTAGGCGCGCAAGCTGGTTCGACGCTTGCCCCTCAGGAGGCAAGCCGGTCGACGCGACCAGCTTCGGGATCAATGCCATATTCCTTCAACTTGCGGTAGAGGGTCGAACGGCCGATGCCCAAACGGCGCGCGACTTCGCTCATCTGGCCATTGTAATGATCGATCGCCAGCTTGATCATCTCGAGCTCGACATCGGCCAGCGCCCGCACATTGCCGCGCTCGTCCAGAGCCCGAAGCGTTCCGAGCCGCGGCTGCGGCCGCGCCGGTGACTCGCCGTCGGCAAAGGCGGACCCCACTGTCTCGGCAATCGACTCATCCGCCGGAGTGGACACCCCCTCGACCGTTTCGGCAACGGTGGATGTCGTTTCCGCTCCGAGATTGACCGTACCTTCCACCTGGGCCCGGATTTGCGGGAACTCCTCCTCGGTTAGCACGTCGCCCTCGGCAAGCACCGACGCGCGGAAGACCGCATTCTCCAGTTGGCGGATGTTGCCCGGCCAGTCATAGGCCTGCAGCATCGCAAGCGCTGGCGCCGATATGCCGGCAAGGCGCCGGCGCGGATCGGCCGGCGCGACCTTTTCCATGAAGTGCCGGACGAGATAGGGAATGTCGTCGCGGCGGTCGCGAAGCGGCGGCACGAAGATCGGATAGACGTTCAGCCGGTAGAACAGGTCCTCCCGGAACTTGCCGTCCTTGACCTGCTGCAGAAGGTTGCGATGCGTGGCCGAGATCAGGCGGATATCGACCTTGACGGTCGAACGGCCGCCGACCGGATCGACCTCGCCTTCCTGCACGGCGCGCAGCAGCTTGACCTGGACGTCGAGCGGCAGATCGCCGATCTCGTCGAGGAACAGCGTGCCGGAATTCGCCTCGACGAATTTGCCCGTATGCTTCTCGGTAGCGCCGGTGAAGGAGCCCTTCTCGTGGCCGAACAGGATCGATTCGACGAGATTGTCCGGGATGGCGCCGCAATTGACGGTGACGAACGGCTTCGAACGGCGATCGCCGCTGCCTTGGATGGCGCGCGCCACCAGTTCCTTGCCGACGCCGGATTCGCCCTCGATCAGGATCGGGATGTTGGAGGCCGCCGCCTTCTGCCCGAGGCGGATCACCCGGTCCATTGCCGGGCTGCGCGTGATCATGTCCTTGAAGGTGAGATGGCCGCCGCCGCGTCGCCGCGATGCGCGCTTCATCTCGTCCTCGACGGCTTCCACCTTGAGCGCGTTGGAGATCGCGGTCTGCAGCCGGTCGGGCGACGCCGGCTTGACGACGAAGTCGAAGGCGCCGTGCCGCATCGCCGAAACGACGGTCTCGATGCCGCCCTGGGCCGTCTGCACTATGACGGGAATGTTGATGGCGCGCTCGCGCATCGCCTTCAGCACGCCGATGCCGCCGAGGCCGGGCATGACAAGGTCGAGAATGACGACGGAGACCTCGCGCGCGTTCGGCCCGTCGAGCACGTCGAGGCCGGCCTCGCCGCTATCGGTGACGATCGCGGTGTGCCCGAACTTGGTCAGCGCGGCCTCGACCAGCCTGCGCTGCACCGGATCGTCATCGACTATGAGTATGGAACCTGTCATGACTGTTTGAGTTTTCCGCCCGAGAAAATCCCCATGGATCATCTTGGCACAGGGTTCTAAATAAGGTTTCAAAAAACCCGGTGAACGAATTCCTTAGGATTTGACCGGCTTCCTCCTTCCCTCTGATTTGGCACCGATTCAAAGTTCAAAGAAGGTATTGCTGATGCGCATGGAATTTGGTCATCGGCTTGGGGCGCCAGCGTCCGGACACGGCGCGGCGGAGCTTGGCGATCTGCCGGAGTGGAATCTCGCCGATCTCTATTCCGGCATGGAAGCCCCCGAGCTGAAGCGCGACATCGCCAAGGCGGCCAGCGACGCCATCGCCTTCGAGACCCGCTGGAAAGGCACGCTCGCCGCGGAAGCCGGGCGCGGCGGCGCCGGCCGGCTGGGCGAGGCGCTGCAAGCCTATGAGGCGCTCGAGGAACTGATCGGCCGCATCGTCTCCTATGCCGGCCTCGTCTATGCCGGCAACACCGCCGATCCGCAGCGCGCCAAGCTCTATGGCGATGTCCAGGAAAAGATGACGGACGCGAGCGCCCATCTTCTGTTCTTCGCGCTCGAGCTCAACCTGGTCGACGATGCGGCGATCGAGAGCGCTCTGGCCGCCGACAAGGCCTTCGGCCACTACCGGCCATGGGTGCTCGACCTCAGGAAGGACAAACCCTACCAGCTCGAGGATCGCGTCGAGCAATTGTTCCACGAAAAGTCGGTCACCGGGCGCGGCGCCTGGAACCGCCTGTTTGACGAGACGATGACCGACCTGCGCTTCGACGTCGACGGCGAGGAGCTGACGCTTGAGCCGGCGCTCAACCGGCTGCAGGATTCGAATGGCGAGGTGCGCCGCCGCGCCTCCGAGGCGCTGGCCGCCACGTTCCGCAAGAACCTGCGCACCTTCACCCTCATCACCAACACCTTGGCCAAGGACAAGGAAATCTCCGACCGGTGGCGCGGCTTCCAGGATATCGCCGACTCGCGCCACCTCGCCAACCGCGTCGAGCGCGACGTGGTCGACGCGCTGGCGGCGGCCGTGCGCGAGGCCTATCCCAGGCTGTCGCACCGCTATTACGCGATGAAGGCGCGCTGGCTTGGCACGGAGGTGATGAACCACTGGGACCGCAACGCGCCGCTGCCGGAGACGCCGAAGGCTGTGATCCGCTGGGACGACGCCAGGGACACGGTGCTCTCCGCCTACCAGCGCTTCTCGCCCGACATGGCCGAAATCGCGCGCGGCTTTTTCGATCGCAGGTGGATCGACGCGCCGGTGCGGCCGGGCGACTTGCCCGGCGCCT
>NZ_RZRX01000166.1:0-14386 GCF_003997405.1 Mesorhizobium sp. M2A.F.Ca.ET.042.01.1.1 | reverse complement strand
GACAGGATCAGTCGCGGTCAGGAAGGTGCCGCGCCCGACATGCCGGACGACAGTCCCGTCCTCCTCCAGGAAGCCGACGGCACGGCGCACCGTGTTGCGCGCGACGCCGAATTCTGCGGCGAGGTCGCGTTCGGGAGGCATGCGGCCGTCCTCGAACCATTCGCCTGCGGAAATCCGCTTCTTCAGCATTGTGGCAATATCGTTGGCGACAAGCTTCGGCATTTGTGAACGGCTTTATCTGATCCAATATTGAACCAATGTAGCTGACCGATTGCCCCTTGGTCTAGTGTCTTTTAAAAGAAACCCGGCACCAGTGATATGTTTTGTCGGATTTTCGCATCAGAATCCCCTTGAAGGGTGAACCAATAGGCGATAGCGTGTAGTGAAAGAGCCAATATTGGTTCAAAAAAGGCTCAGGGAGGATGGAATGCGGGTCGCCACCTTTTCGATCGCCGGCGAACGTCGCGTCGGCCTTGTCGACCTCGAAGCGCAGACAATCGCCCCTTTCGATTTTCCCGTTGACCAGGTGAGCACCGGCGTTCTCGCTTTGATCGAGCGCAACGGATCCGGACTGCCGCGCACGCTGTCGCCGGTCCCTCTGGCGCAGGTCGAGATTGAGGCGCCGATCCCGGAGCCGCGTCGCAACATCTTCTGCGTCGGCAAGAATTACCATGAGCATGCGCATGAGTTTGCCCGCTCGGGCTTCGATTCCAGCGCCGGCGCTGGCGCGATCCCCAAGCATCCGATCATCTTTTCCAAAGTGCCGGAATCGGTCGTAGCCAACCATGCCAGCGTGCTGATCGATCCATCGGTCTCGACCGCGATAGACTATGAGGCGGAACTCGCCGTCATCATCGGCAAGGGCGGGCGCGGCATATCGAAAGAAAACGCGCTCGATCATGTCTGGGGCTACACCATTGTCAACGACGTGACCGCCCGCGACCTGCAGGGCAAATATAGCCAGTGGCTGATCGGCAAATCACAGGACACATTTTGTCCGATGGGTCCGTGGGCCGTGACTAGGGACGAATTCGACCTGGAGACAGCCGGTATCCGTTGTTTCGTCAACGAGGATTTGCGCCAGGATTCGCGCATCTCCCTGCTGATCTTCGACATCCCGACCATCATCGCCACCCTGTCGCAGGGCATCACCCTGAAGCCCGGCGACATCATCGCCACCGGCACGCCGGTCGGCGTCGGCATCGGCTTCGACCCGCCGAAATATCTTAAGCCCGGCGATGTCGTGCGCATCGAGATCGACGGTATCGGCACGCTGGAGAACCGCTTCGTGGAGAGGCCCCAATGACGACCGTGACTGTCGGCCAGGTCGTCGCAGAGGTCGTCGGCGAAGGCGCCACCGTGGTGATGATCCACGGCCTCGGCGGAACTTCGAACATGTTCCAGCCGCAGATAGGCGCGCTCTCCGGCTACCGCATCGTCCGGGTCGACCTGCCGGGCTCGGGCCGTTCGCCGCGCCCGATCGAGCCGCTGACCATCGAGGGAATGAGCGAAGCCGTGATCCGCGCCATGGCCGGCACGGGCGTAACCTCGGCGCATTTCGTCGGCCATTCGATGGGCACCGTCGTATGCCAGCAGATCGCCGCGATGCAGCCGGCGCTGGTCGCCTCGCTGACACTGTTCGGCGCCCTTGCCGAACCGGCCGAAGCGACCCGCCAAGGCCTGGCCAACCGGGCGCGCCTGGCGCGCTCCGGCGGCATTTCCGACATAGCCGATCAGATCGTCGCCAACGCGATTTCGGCCCATACGAGAGAAACATCGCCCGCGGCAGCGGCCTTCGTGCGGGAATCAATTACGCGCCAGGACGCCGAATCCTACGCCCGCACCTGCGAGGCGCTGGCAAAAGTCACCGCCGTCGATGCGCGCAGGATTTCCGCGCCGACCCTGCTCGTCACCGGTGACGACGACACGGTCAATCCGCCGGGCGTCGCCCAGGCGCTTGCCGACAAGATCAAGGGAGCCGTATTCTCGTCAATCGATCGGTGCGGACACTGGGCCACGGTGGAAAGTCCGCGCGAGAGCAGCTCGAAGCTCGCCGATTTTTTGAGACGGGTTGATAGGTGAGGATTTCGCATCGACCGTAGAATTCTACGTTCGGCAAGTTGGGAGGCTTGTTATGGCAGACGACAGCTGGACCGGAAACGGATCGAGCGGCACGCTCTTCACCAATGTGCGCGTGCTCGACGCCACTGGTGAATATCCGTACACCGGTGAGGTACTGGTGCAGGGCAACCGTATCAAGCAGATCACCAAGGGGTCGTCCCGCTTCGGTTCGTCCTCGTCGTCTTCCTACAGCGGCGGCGCAACCGTGATCGACGGGATGGGCGCGACGCTGATGCCCGGCATGATCGACGCCCATCTGCATCTGTCCTGGAACAACGCCCCCGGCATCGATCCCATCCAGATGATGGAGATCGAGGAGCACATGCTGGTCACCATGGAGATGGCCAAGCTGGTGCTGGACGCCGGTTTCACCGCCGGTAGGGGGGCGGCCGCAGCCAAGCCGCGGCTCGACGTCGTCGCCAAGAAATTCATCAACCAGGGCCGGTTTCCAGGACCGCGTTACCTCGCGGCCGGACCGGAGATCACGACGGTCGGGGGCCTCGGCGATTCCGCCCCGTCGCATATTCCGCATGAGGGGCTCAATCTCGGGATCGTCGTATCCGGACCGGAGGAAATCCGCCGCACGGTGCGCCAGTTGATCAAATACGGCGTCGATTCGATCAAGCTCAACCTCTCCGGCGAAAGCATCACCGGCATGGGCGCGGAGGAAACTCCGATGTCGGAGGAGGAGGTTGCGATGGCCGCATCCGAGGCGCGCTGCCGCAACAAGGTGCTGTCAGCGCATGCCCGCTCTTCCGGGTCGGTCAAGCAGTGCGTCCGCCACGGCATCCAGAACATTTACCACGCCTCCTTCGCCGATGAGGAAGCCCTCGACATGTTGGAAGCAGTCAAGGACAAGCATTTCGTCGCGCCCGGCATCGCCTGGCTGATCAACACCGCCCGCTATGCCGAGCAGTGGGGCATCAAGCCCGGCTCGCCGCTGTCGCTCGAATATGAGCGCGAGCTGGAAATGTGCATCGACACGATGAAGAAGATGCACCGGCGCGGCATCCGCGTCCTCATCGGCGGCGACTACGGCTTCGCATGGACGCCGCAAGGCACCAACGCCAAGGACATCCAGACCTTCGTCGAGATGCTCGGCTTCTCGCCGATGGAGGCGATCCAGGCCGCGACCAAATATGGCGGCCAGATCATGGGCATGGGCGACGAGCTCGGCCTGATCAAGGAAGGCTACCTCGCCGACATCCTTCTGATCGACGGCGATCCGATCTCCGACGTGCGCATCCTGCAGGACAAGAACCGCATCCTCGCCATCATGAAGGACGGCAAGTTCCACAAGGCGCCGCGCATGAACGAGCAGCGCCGGCGGCTGACCGCATGAGCATACTCGACCAGCCGTCATCCTCGTCGCTGTCGGGCGGCGGCGTGACAAGCCGCCAGGCCTGGGGCCTCGTCGGCCTGCTCGCCGCGGCGATCGTGGCCTGGCTGGTCTTTGCCATCTGGCCCGCCTGGCTGAACGCGATCCTGATCTCCAAGAAAGCCTTCGTCAGCGCCATCCTCAACGGCCTGACGCTCGCCGGCCTCTATTTCCTGGTCGCCAGCGGGTTCACCCTGATCTTCGGCCTGATGCGCAATATCAACCTGGCGCATGGCTCGCTCTATCTGCTCGGCGCCTATATCGGCTACGAGGTGACCAGCCGCACCGGTTATTGGCTGCTCGGCGTCGCCGCCGGTTTCACGGTGCTCGCCATCATCGGCGTCATCATGCAGGTCTTCGTCTTCCGCCGCCTCGAGGGCGATGATCTCAGGCAGACCCTCGTCACCATCGGCATCTCGATCGTCGCCGCCGATATGATGCTGGCGGTGTGGGCCGGCGGCACCTACCAGATCGCCACGCCGGAATGGCTCGATGGCGCCTTGACCTTGCCGATTATCACCGCGGTGCGTTCGAACGGCGCCTCGGTGTTCCTCACCTATCCGCTCTACCGCGTAGTCGTGCTGGCGGCGGCGATCGTCATCGGGGTCGGGCTCTGGCTGATGCTCAACAAGACGCGCGTCGGCATGATGATCCGCGCCGGCGTCGACGACCGCGCCATGCTGTCGGCCTCTGGGGTCAACGTGCATGCGGTGTTCGCCATCGTCTTCGCGGTCGGCGCCGGGCTTGCCGGCTTCGCCGGCGTCGTCGGCGGATCGGCGCTCTCGGTGGCGCCCGGCGAGGACGTACGCTATCTGCTTGCTTCGCTGGTCGTGGTGATCGTCGGCGGCATGGGCTCTATCACAGGCGCGGCGATCGGAGCGCTGCTCATCGGGCTGGCCGAGCAGATCGGTCTCGTCTATTTCCCGACCTATGGCGTGGTGCTCACCTTCGTCATCATGGTGGTGACGCTGGCGGTGCGGCCGCAAGGCATCATGGGGAAGGCGAGATGAGCCTGACCACGATCGCCGACGGCGCGGTGCCGCAGCAGAACTGGCTGGACAAGATCGGCGCGGGTCACTTCATCCTCGGCACGGCGCTGCTTCTCTATCCGCTGCTGGCGTCGGATTTCTTCCTGACGCAAATCGCCGGCTATTCGATGATCTTCGGCGTGCTGGCGTTGTCACTGATGCTGCTTGCCGGCTATGGCGGAATGCTCAGCCTAGCTCAGATCACCGTCGCCGGCATCGCGGCCTACGCCGTCGCCATCCTGGGCAGCAACAATTCCAACGTGCTTGGCTTCGGCTGGCCCTGGTGGATCGCCGTTCCATTCGCGGTCGCCGCGGCGGCGGTGTCGTCGGCACTGATCGGCTGGATCTCGGTGCGCACGGAAGGCATATACACGCTGATGATCACGCTGGCGATCGCGACGGCGACCTTCTATTTCGCCCAGCAGAACTACGCGATCTTCAACGGCCATTCCGGCTATGCCGGCATCCACGCGCCGGTCTTCTGGGGCATCGACTGGCGGGACCCGAAACCCTTCTATTACCTCTGTCTCGGCCTTGCGATGCTATCCTACGCGGCGGTGCTCTACGGCTCCCGCTCCACTTTCGGGATGACCTTGCAGGCGATCCGCGACAACCCGCGCAGGATGGGGGCGCTCGGCTATCATGTCACCGCGCACAAGGTCTTCGCCTGGTTCCTGGCCGGCATCCTCGCCGGGCTGGCGGGCGTGCTGCTGGTCTGGTTCAACGGGCGCGTCTCGCCGGGCACAATTGGCGTCGACGTGGCGATCGACATTCTGATCATCGCCGTCATCGGCGGCCTGCGCCACCCGATCGGGCCATTCGTCGGCGCGATCGTCGTCATACTGATGCAGACCTTCGCCATCGACATCGTCGGCGCTGAGCGTTTCAACACGCTGATCGGCCTGGTGTTTTTGGCGATCGTCTTCGTCTCGCCGGATGGAATTCTTGGGTTGTGGGGGAGGATCAAGCCACATCTTGCCCAAGAGTCCTTGCGCGCCGGCCCCTAGCGGCCGTCGCAGATGAAGCACTGCTGATCAATTCAAATGGGAGGAACCGAGGATGCATAGACGTACATTGCTGGCCCTGGCGCTGTTCACCGGGCTGACCGCGCCTTCGATGGCGCTCGCCGCCGACGATGCGATCAAGATCGGCCTGCTCGCCACCTTCGAGGGACCCTTCACGGTGCTCGGCGAGGATGGGGAACGCGGCGCCATGACGGCCATCGCCGAGACCAACGGCACCGTTGCCGGCAAGAAGATCGAGATCGTCAAGGGCTCGTCCGACGCCTCGCCCGACAGCGCCGTCCGCGCGGCGCGCAAGCTGGTCGAGCAGGACGGCGTGAAGGTGCTGGTCGGCCCGCTTTCAGGCGATGAAGGCCTCGCCGTCAAGGACTACGCCAAGACCAAGCCGGATGTCACGTTCATCAACGGCACCTCAGCCGCGCAGGACACGACGCTGCGCAATCCGGCCGAGAACTTCTTCCGCTTCTCCACCGATGGCGCGCAATGGATGGCTGGCCTCGGCACCTATGCCTTCAAGGACAAGGGCTACAAGAAGGTCGCCACCGTCGCAGAGGATTACTCCTTCCCCTATACGCAGGTGTTCGGCTTCATGGCCGAGTTCTGCAAGGCGGGTGGACACGTGCCGTCGAAATCCTGGGTGCCGATCGGCAACAAGGATTTCTCTTCGGTCATAGCGGCGATCCCCGAAGACGTCGATGCGATCTATGTAGCGCTCGGCGGCGCCGACGCCGTCAACTTCCTGACCCAGTACCAGCAGGCTGGCGGCTCGGCGCCGCTGATCGGCGGTTCGATCACCGTCGACCAGACGGTGCTGACCTCGAAAGGCAAGCTGCGCGATGTGCTCAAGGGCACGCCTTCCGCTGGGCCTACGGCTGACACCAATGATGCGCCCGCCTGGAAGGCTTTCGTCGACGCCTACAAGAAGCAGCCGGGCGCCTTCCCCTCGCCGTCGCTCTTCGCCCACGGCTATTATGTGAACATGAAGGCGACGCTTCTGGCGCTCGACCAGATCGGCGGCGATGTGTCCGACGGCGGCAAGAAATTGCGCGAGGCTTTGTCGAAACTCTCCTTCGACACGCCGACCGGCAAGGTGTCGCTCGACAAGAACCGCAACGCCGTCGCCGACATCTTCCTGACCGAGGTCACCGAGGGTTCGGACGGCAATCTCCTGAATAAGCTGGTCAAGGTCGTGCCGCAGGTCAACCAGACGCTGGGCATTCCGGAGGACGAGTTCATGAAGCTCGGCGCGGTCAACCGCGACAATCCGAGCTGCCCGTAACCGCACGCGCCAAGAGCATCGTCAGTGACCGAAAACCTGGCCGCGAACCGTTTGCAGAGCTCTGGCGCCTATGCGCTGGAGCTCGATGGCGTGGCTCGGCATTTCGGAGCGCTGGTGGCGCTCTCGGGGATCGACATGAGGATCGCGGCCGGCGAGCGGCGCGCGGTCCTCGGCTCCAACGGCGCCGGCAAGACCACCCTGTTCAACGCCGTTACCGGCGACTTCCTGCCGACCGCCGGGCGCATCCAGTTTTTCGGCGAGGATATCACCGACCTGCCGCCACATGAGCGCATCCGGCGCGGCCTGCGCCGCACCTATCAGATCTCGCAATTGTTCAAGGGCCTGTCGGTCCTCGATTCCATCTTCCTCGCCTGCCGCGGCGTCTCGCGCCGGCGGTTCTCGCTGCTGCGCCCGGCCGCGTCGGACGTCAACATGGTGCAGGCGGAATCGATCCTCAACGCCGTCCATCTCGAAGCCTATCGCGACACGCTGGTGGCGACGCTGAGCCACGGCCAGCAGCGCCAGCTAGAGATCGCGCTGGCATTGGCCGGCGCGCCGCGCTTTATCCTGTTCGACGAGCCGGCGGCCGGCCTGTCGCCGACCGAGCGCCGCGACCTCGTCGCCATCCTCAACGCGCTGCCCAAGCACATAGGCTACATCATCATCGAGCATGATCTCGACGTTGCGCTGCGCGTCTCGGAATATGTCTCGATGATGCACAATGGCCGGCTGTTCAAGGAAGGCACGCCGCAGGAGATCGAAGCCGATCCGGAAGTCCAAGAGATCTATCTCGGGGGCAAGCATGGCTGAGCGTCCCGGGAAAGCTGCCAGAACAATGCTGCGCATCGACGATTTGCAGGTCTTCTACGGTGAAAGCCATGCGCTGCAAGGTGTTTCGCTGACGCTGGAAAGCGGCATTCTGTCGGTGGTCGGCCGCAATGGCATGGGCAAATCGACGTTGTGCAACACCATTGTTGGCCTCAAGCGGGCGAAGTCGGGTTCGATCCGTGTCGACGGCCGCGAGATCACCTCGCTCGAGCCGCACGAAATCCATCGCCTCGGCGTCGGCTATGTCCCGCAGGGCCGCCGCGTCTGGCCGAGCCTGACGGTCCATGAGCATTTGCGGCTTGCCGCCGGGAACAGGCGCGATGCCAGCTGGACGGTCGAGCGCGTCTACCAGACCTTTCCGCGCCTGGCCGAGCGCCGCGGCAATGGCGGCTCGCAGCTGTCGGGGGGCGAACAGCAGATGCTCGCCATTGCGCGCGCGCTGCTGAGCGACCCGAAGCTGCTGGTCATGGACGAGCCGACCGAAGGCCTGGCGCCGGTCATCGTCGACCAGGTCGAGAAGATGCTGGTCGACCTCGCCGCCGAAGGCGACATGGCGGTCCTGGTCATCGAGCAGAATATCGGCGTCGCGACCGCAGTGTCGGATCAGGTCGCGATCATGGTCAATGGCCGGATCAACCGAGTGATGGAAGCGGCTGCGTTGGCGGCCGACCGCGACCTGCAGCAGCGGCTGCTCGGCGTCGGACGCCATGCCGAGGAGGCGCCTGTCACGCCAGCGGAAGCGGCGCAGGCAAAGGAGCAACTGGCGGCGGTCTATCGCGTCGACCGGACGGCAGCCGGAACGATCGAAGCAGCAGGGGGCGACAGCCTCTACCGCCCTGTTACCCAATTGCCCAACCGCTGGAACGTGCCAGTTACCGAACTGCGCCAGGCGGCCGTCGACAAGGCCGCACCCCAGGACGACCTGAGGAAGGTCTTCGCCATTCCCTTTGCCGAGCGCATCGGGAGGACCGTGCTGGTCGCGGGCACGTTCGACACGAAAGGCAAGGAACTGCGCTTCATCGCCGATCGCCTGAAGCAGCTTGGCGTTCCGGTCCGCACGGTCGACCTGTCGACATCGGGAAAGCCGTCGAGCGCCGACGTGCCCGCCATGCAGGTGGCCAGCATGCATATCCGCGGGTCCTCGGCCGTCTTCACCGACGATCGTGGCGGTTCGGTCAGCGCCATGGCGGAGGCTTTCGCGCGCTGGATCGAGCGGGAGCCGCGCATCGGCGGCGTCATCTCGGCGGGCGGCTCCGGCGGCACGACGCTGGCGACGGCCGGGATGCGGGTCCTGCCGGTCGGCATCCCCAAGCTGATGGTTTCGACGGTGGCGGCCGGAGACGTCGCCAAATATGTCGGCGGCGCCGACATCATGATGTTCCATTCGGTCGCCGACGTTCAGGGGTTGAACTCCATCACCGAGCAGGTGCTGTCCAACGCCGCGCATGCCATGGCCGGCATGGTCGCGCAATTACCCAATGCCGAAGCGTGGGAGGCAAAGCGCAAACTGGCGCGACCGGCCGTCGGCATCACCATGTTCGGCGTCACCACGCCCGCGGTGCAGGCGGTGACGAAGCGGCTCGAAGCCGACTATGACTGTCTCGTCTTCCACGCCACCGGCATCGGCGGCCGCGCCATGGAAAATCTCGGCGATTCGCGCCTGCTGTCGGCCTTCCTCGACCTGACCACGACCGAGGTGGCCGACATGATCGTCGGCGGCGTGTTCCCGGCGACCGAGGATCGCTTCGGCGCCGCCATCCGCAGCGGGCTGCCCTATGTCGGTTCGACGGGAGCGCTCGACATGGTCAATTTCGGCCCGCGCGAGACCGTGCCGGAGAAGTTCCGCAGCCGCAAATTCGTCATCCACAATCCCAATGTCACGCTGATGCGCACGACGCGCGACGAGAACCGCGCCTTCGGCGAGTGGATCGGCGCGCGTCTCAACGCGATGAACGGCCCGGTACGTTTCCTGCTGCCCGAAGGCGGCGTCTCGATGCTCGACGCGCCCGGCCAGCCCTTTCATGACCCGGAGGCCGACAACGCCTTGTTCGAGGCCATCGAGAAGACCGTGCACCAGACGCCGCTGCGCCATGTCGAGCGGGTGCGCGCCAACATCAATGACACGCCTTTTGTCGATGCCGTGATCAGCGCCTTCCACGCGATCGGCCCAAAGCTGCAGAGACGGGCATGAAGGATTGGACTTCGCCACCTCGCGGGTGGATGTTTGAAATCGTTGCCGGTCGCCTCGCGCCGACCGCATTGTCTTGGGGAGGATAGTTCATGGACGCGCAGACTTTTGGCGCTTTCCTGTTGTGGCTGATCGTTGCCGCGGTCGTCGTGGTGATCGCCGTCTACATCTTGCGATGGCTCTATCGCCGATCGACAAAGGAGACAGCGTTCGTGCGCACCGGCTTCCTGGGTGAGAAGGTGGCGGTGAACGGCGGCGCCTTCGTCATCCCCGTGCTGCACGACATCACCGCCGTGAACATGAACGTGCTGCGCATCGAGGTGCGCCGCGAGGACGCGCTGGCGCTGATCACCAGGAACCGCATGCGCGTCGACCTCATCGCGGAGTTCTTCGTCCGCGTCGGCGCGAGCCGCGAATTCGTCGCCGCCGCGGCGCAGACGCTCGGCCGCCGCACACTGCAGCCCGACAGCCTGCGCGAATTGCTGGAAGGCAAGTTTGCCGGCGCCATGCGCACCGTCGCTGCCCAGATGACGCTGGAGGAGATGCACGAGCTGCGCGGCGACTATGCCGACAAGGTCCGGGCGCTTGCCTCGGACTCGCTGGCCGCCAACGGGCTCGAGCTGGAAAGCGTCGCCATCGTCGATCTCGACCAGACCAGCCTCGAATATTTCGACCCGTCAAACGCCTTCGATGCCGAAGGCCTGACGCAGCTGACGGAATCCATCGAGACCAGGCGCCGGATGCGAAACGAGATCGAGCAGCGCACCTTGGTCGATATCCGCAACCAGAACCTCGACACACAGCGCAAGGTGCTGGAGATCGAGCGTGACAGCGAATACGCCCGCCTCGAACAGGAGCGCGAAGTCGAGATCCGGCGCGCGGCGCAGCGCTCCGAGCTCGCAAGGGAGCGCGCCGTGCGCGACCAGGAAGCCGAACAGGCGCAGCTCTCGGCGCGCGAAGCGGTGGAGAAATCGCGCCTCGCCCAGGAGCGCAGCATCACAGAGGAGCGCATCCGCAGCGAGGAAGACACGCAGCGCCGCGAGATCGCGCGTCGGCGCGCGCTGGACGAGGCCGAGATGAAGATGCGCGAGTTGACCGAGCGCGAGCAGATCGCTCTTGGACTTTCGCTGGAGAAGGCGCGCATCGAGCGCGAGGGCGCGCAGAGCGGACTCGAGATCGAACGCAAGAAGACGCTCGAGATCGCCGAGCTCGAACGCCAGATCGCGCTCGCCGAAAAGGCGCTCGAAGTGACCAGGGCGGAGGCCGAGAAGCGCCGCACCGAGATTGTCGAGAACCAGGCGACAGAGACCGCGCGCATCGAGCAGGAACGTGCCGTCGACGAGGTACGGATCGCCAGGGAGCGGCACCTCGAAGCCCTGCAGATCGCCAAGCGCCAGGCCTTCGAGGAAGCCGAAATCTCGGCCGGCGAAGAGGTCGAGCGCGCCCGCATCACCACCGAGCGCGGCATCGAGGAGGCGCGCCTCATCAAGGAGCGCGACATTCGCCAGCTCGGCGTCGACCGCGACCAGAAGATCGAGATCGCCGAAATCCAGAAGGCCATCGACATCGCCAAGAAGACGCAGGAACGTTCCTCGGCGATCGCCGCTTCGGAAGCCGTTCGCGCCAAAGCCATCCAGGCCGAGGAACAGGCCCTGACAGCGCGCGAGCGCGAGATCGCCGAACGCCGCAAGCTGACCGACCTGATCGCCGCCCAACGCGAGGCCGAGCGCGAGGCTCTTCGCGTGACGGCGGCCGCCGAAGCCGAGATGAAGGCCGCCAAGAGCCTGGCGGAGGCGCAGAAGATCGCGGCCGTCGCCGCTGCGGAGTCGGAAAAGATCCACGCCCTCGCCGCCGCCCAGCGTTACGAAGTCGACGCGGCTGGCCATCGGCAGATCAACGAAGCGGAGAACCTTCTCTCCAGCGAGGCGCGCGCTGGTCGCCTGCGCGGCAAACTGCTCGACCACATGGAAGGCATCATCCGCGAGAGCGTCAAACCGATGGAGAAGATCGACGGCATCAAGATTCTGCATGTCGACGGTATCAATGGCGGGTCCGGCGGCAACCGCAACGTCACCGACGAGGTGATCGACTCCGCGCTGCGTTACCGGGTGCAGGCGCCGATGATCGACAATCTGATGAAGGAGATCGGCATCGATGGCGGCTCGCTCGGACGGATGACCGACGTGCTCCGCGACGCCAAGGACATTTCCAGCCTGACCCGCGACAAGAAGGGTAAAGGCAAACCCGCCAAGGACGATGATGACGACCGCGACCACTGACGGGATGATCATGCGGTTCGAAATATCGACGGCTTGCTAGAAATGACCAAGGTCTATGTCTCCTCCGTCATCCCGGCGCCCGCGGCGGAGGTGTGGAAGCTGGTGCGTAACTTCAACGGTTTGCCGGGCTGGGCGCCGTTCGTCGCCGAGAGCCGCATCGAGCAGAATGCCCAGGCCGACCAGATCGGCTGCATCCGGAATTTCACGCTTAAGGACGGCGGACGCATCCGTGAACGCTTGCTGGCGCTGTCAGACTACGACCTGTCCTGCAGCTACGCTATCCTGGAAAGCCCAATGGCAGTGGAGAATTATGTCGCCACGTTGTCGCTGACGCCGGTCACTGACGGCAACCTGACCTTGGCCGAATGGCAGGCGGACTTCGACTGCGCCCCCGACCGCGAGGCGGCTCTGAGGCATCAGATCGGCAATAGCGTGTTCCAGACCGCCTTGACTGCGCTAAAACACCGGTTCGGGCGCTGACGCCAGCCGATGGTCAAGCTTTGCCAGAGCACGATCATCGATGCGCCGGTCGACGCGGTCTGGGCGATCCTGCGCAACTTCAACGGCCATGACCGCTGGCATCCAGCAATCGCCTTCAGCGAGATCGTAGGCGGCGAGCCTGTCGATGCCGTCGGCGCGGTGCGTCACTTCCGGCTGAAGAATGGCGGCGAATGGCGCGAGCAATTGCTGACGCTGTCCGACAAGGACCGGCGACTGAGCTATTGCCTGCTCGAAGCGCCGCTGCCGCTGATGGGCTATGTCGCATCGATCAGTTTGAAGCCGGTGACCGACAGCAATGCCACCTTCTGGGAATGGCGGTCCGAGTTCAACCCACCAGCACATCGCCGCGACGAACTGGTCAAGCTGGTCAGCGAAGGCATCTATCAGGCCGGCTTCACGGCGGTACGCAATCTTCTGCAACGCCGAAACCGCGGCATGCCGATCGGGCCATCTCCGGTAATTGCCGTGGCGCCCTCGCCAGCCAACACGCCCCGCGTCGCGCCAATGGCCGCCGCAAGTCAGGTCGAGACAACCCGCGCGATACTTGTCGAGCGCTATGGCGGACCGGAAGTGCTGGAACTCAGGGAAATCGCCCTGCCGTCGCCGGCGTCCGGTGAGGTGCGGATCCGCCATACGGTGATCGGCGTCAATTTCATCGACGTCTATTGCCGCACCGGCTTTTTCGATCTCCTGCAGCCGCCCGGCGTGCCGGGCATGGAGGCGGCAGGTATCGTCGAAGCAATCGGCCCGGCCGTATCCGGCATCTCGGTCGGCGACCGCGTCGCCTATGCCTGCCCTCCGGTCGGCGCTTACTGCGAGCGCCGAAACATGGCGCCGGACCTTCTGGTCAAATTGCCGGATGACATCCCGGACGAAATCGCCGCCGCCGGCCTACTAAAGGGCGTGACCGCCAGCTTTCTCCTGCACGACGTCCACGCTGTTAAACCCGGATCAATTGTGCTCATTCATGCAGCAGCAGGTGGCGTCGGCCAACTACTGGTGCAATGGGCTCGCCACCTCGGCGCGACGGTGATCGCCACTGTCTCGAACGATGACAAGGCCCAGATCGTGACCCGGCTCGGTGCCCATCACACAATCGTCTATTCTAGAGACGATTTCGCCGAGTCGGTGATGCGGCTGACGGAGGGCAAGGGCGCGGATGTCGCCTATGATGCCGTCGGCAATGACACCTTTGGTGGATCGCTGGCAGCGCTCGGTGTCCGAGGACACCTTGTTAGTTTCGGCCAAGCCTCCGGGCCCGTGGGAAATTGGGATATCGGGCGGTTTTCATCCAAATCCATTACCATCTCCCGTCCCAACTACGCCCACTATACGGATAGTCCAGATAAACTTGGTCCGCACATCAAACGGCTTTTCGCAGCTCTGCGACAGGGGGTAATTAGGATTGCGCCTCCCAAGACCTACAATCTCGGGGCGGCGGCGCAGGCTCATCGAGATCTGGAATCTCGATTAACAACAGGCGCGCTTGTCATGAAAGCGTAAGCTTAGTTGCCGATATCGGTCGGTTAGCTTTGCTCGCGCTCCCGTTTCGCGCGGTTTACCTATGATTTGCCGCGACGACCGCATGCCGACCTCAAAACGCAAAAAACCGCCCCGGGTTAGACCGGGACGGTAATTGATTTATGATAAAATTGGTTGCGGGGACAGGATTTGAACCTGTGACCTTCAGGTTATGAGCCTGACGAGCTACCGGGCTGCTCCACCCCGCGTCACTACGAGCAAGCGTTTGCTTGCGTTCTTG
>NZ_RZRX01000165.1:0-14401 GCF_003997405.1 Mesorhizobium sp. M2A.F.Ca.ET.042.01.1.1 | reverse complement strand
GGCATGGATTCCAGGGTCTGCGCGCGTCGCTTCGCTCCTTGCTCCGCCCTGGAATGACGAAGCGGGAGCGGCCTGCGCTCACTTACAACGCTCTAGGCATCATGCTTCTGGCGGTGCTTGCTGCGCTGCTTCTCGCCATGCGCCTCGTCGCGGGCCTGCTTCTGCTCGCTCTTGTCGCGGCGGACGCCGCTCTGGGCGGCGATGGGGTGTGGAGGGATGCCCTCGCGGGCGGTCTTGCTTTCAAGTCGGCTGATGAAGATGTCGAAGCGATTGGGCATCGTCCGGTCCTGCCTCCTCCCGGGGAATCAGGGGTTAAATTCGCCGCTGTGGGTTTCGTTCCGCACTGTGGCAAAGGCATGGCGATTTCGTTGACCCGACCTCACGTTTTGCAACGAGGCGCCAGCCATGCCAAACAAGGCCGGTTATGAGGGGCAACCGGTGACCGGCGACAGAAGCAGCTATCTGATCGGACAGACCGAGATCGCGGCGCGGCCGCTCACGCCGGCGCTCTATCTGGTGGCCACGCCGATCGGCAATCTGGCCGACATCACGCTGCGCGCGCTGGAGACGCTGGCCGCCGCCGACATCGTCGCCTGCGAGGACACGCGCGTCTCGCGCGTGCTGCTCGAGCGCTACGGCATCCGCCGCCGCACCACCGCCTATCACGAGCACAATGCGCAGGAGGCCGGGCCGAAGCTGATCGAGGCGCTGGCGGCCGGGCAAAGCGTGGCGCTGATCTCCGACGCCGGCACGCCCCTGGTCTCCGATCCCGGCTATCGGCTGGTCGGCGAGGCGCTGGAGCGCGGCATCCGCGTGGTGCCGATCCCAGGGCCTTCAGCCGCGCTCGCCGCGCTGACCGCCTCGGGCCTCCCCTCCGACGCCTTCCTGTTCGCAGGGTTCCTGCCCGTGAAGACCGGGCAGCGGCTGGCCAAGCTCGAAACCTTCAAGGCGGTGCCGGCAACGCTGATCTTCTTCGAGTCGCCCCGACGGCTGGCCGAGACGCTTGGCGCCATGGTGGAAGTGCTGGGGGGCGCGCGCAAAGCCGCGATCGGCCGCGAGCTGACCAAGGCCTTCGAGGAGATGCGCACCGGCACGCTGGCCGAGCTGTCCGGCCACTATGCCGCCGCCGACACGCCAAAGGGCGAGATCGTCGTCTGCGTCGGCCCGCCCGAAGCAGCGGAAGAGCAGCCGGCCGACATCGACCGGCTGCTTCTGTCTCTCGCGGCCGAAATGCCGGCTTCGAAGGCGGCATCGGAAGCGGCGAAGATGACCGGCGGCCAGAAACAGGCGCTCTACCGGCGGCTCTTGGAGCTCAAGGACGGACCATGATCCCGAAAAGCGAAAGCCGGTTTTTGGATAGGATCATGGTCGGGCAAAGAAATGGCTGAACGCACGGTCGTCCATCGCCGCAAGGCCTATCGGCGCGGCCATCGCGGCGAATGGCTGGCGGCGCTGGCGCTGATGCTGAAAGGCTATCGCATCCTTGCCCGCCGCCACCGCACCAGGCTCGGCGAGATCGACCTGATCGCCCGGCGCGGCGATCTCGTGCTGTTCGTCGAGGTCAAGGCGCGGCGGACATTGATCGAGGCGATGGAAGCGATCGGCCACGAATCGGAGCGGCGCATCGAGAGCGCGGCGGATTTGTGGTTGTCGCGCCAGCCGGATTACGGGAGGCTTTCGATGCGTTTCGACATGGTGGCGGTGCTGCCCTGGCGCTGGCCGGTGCATGTCGAGAACGCGTTTTATGGAAGGAATTAGGCCATTCCTTCGTCATCCTAGGGTGGAGCAGTCGCGAAGCGACGCGGAAACCCTAGGATCCATGCCGTGACCTAGACGCGCTGCCACCGTGCAGAATCTGGATAAAAAAGCGTCGCGCCCGACGAAGCTATTCGCGACCGCCGCGTTCTACGGTCTGCGTCACGGCATGGATCCTTGGGTCTTCGCGCGTCGCTTCGCTCCTTGCTCCGCCCGTGGATGACGAAGGCGCGGATGCAAGGCCACGCTCTTCACCCCCAAACCATCAGCGCCGCCAGCCCCGCTATCCCCACCAGCAGCCGCCACCAGCCGAACAGCGCGTAGCCGTTCTTCGAGACGTAATCGAGCAGGAAGCGCACGACGATCAGCGCGGCGACGAAGGCGGCGATGAAGCCGACGGAAATGATCGGCAGGTCGGCCGAAGTCAGCACGTTGCGGTTCTTGAAGAGGTCGAAGGCGAAGGCGCCGACCATGGTGGGCATGGCGAGGAAGAAGGAGAATTCCGCCGCCGCGCGCTTGTCGACCCCCATCAGCAGCGCGCCGACGATGGTCGAGCCGGAACGCGACGTGCCCGGGATCAGCGACAGGCACTGGAACAGGCCGATCTTGAGATAGACGCTCAACGGGAAGCGCTCGACGTCGTGATGCACCGGCTTGAAGTTGATGCGGTCGACGACGAGCAGCACCACGCCGCCAATGATCAGCATGCTGCAGATCAGTTTTGGCGATTCGAACAGATAGTTTTTGATGAAGTCATGACCCACCGCGCCGATGACCGCCGCCGGCAGGAAGGCAATGAGGATGCCGATGACGAAATGCCTGGTCTGCGGGTCGCTGGGCAGCTTGATCAGCATCTGCCAGAGCTTGCCGAAATAGACGCTGAGGATCGCCAGGATGGCGCCGAGCTGGATCAGGATCTCGAAGGCCTTGCCGGTGGAGTGGAAGCCAAGGAAATGGCCGGCAAGCAGGATGTGGCCGGTCGAGGACACCGGGATGAACTCGGTCAGGCCCTCCAAAACCCCAAGCAGCAGCGCTTCGACGATGGTCTGGCTTTCCATGGCAACCTCAGGATTTCGGGGATAGCTGGGACAACGGCTTGCTTGTCACGGCGCGGAAGTCCCCCTATAGGTCGCAACACCGTGACGGCCGCATGACGGGCCGCCAAGACTTACCGGTGCAGGTATCGATTCGCCAGTGCGCCCTATCATCGCGGAACCATGCTGACGCTTTTCCATCATCCCATGTTCGCCACCTGCCGGTTCGTGCGCCTCGCCTTTGGCGAGTATGGCGAGGAGCTGGCGCTGATCGAGGAAAAGCCGTGGACGCGGCGCAAGGAGTTCCTGGCACTGAACCCGGCCGGCACGCTGCCGATCCTGCTCGCCGAAGGCGATGTGCCGATCGTCGGCGCCATGGTGATCGCCGAATATCTCGACGAGACGCGCGGCGTCTTGAAACGCGACAAAAGGCTGTTCGCCGAGGACCCGATGCAGCGCGCCGAAATCCGCCGGCTGACCGACTGGTATCTGGCGAAGGCCGAAAGTGAGGTCACCCGCCACCTGGTGCGCGAGCGCGTGCTGAAGCCGGTGATGCCGGAAACCGCCGGCGGCGGCTCGCCCGATTCGGCGGCGATCCGGGCGGCGCGCGCCAACATCCGCCAGCACATGAAATATACCAATTGGCTGGCCGGCACGCGCCATTGGCTGGCCGGCAACAAGGTGACCTATGCCGACCTCGCGGCGGCGGCTACGCTGTCGGTGCTCGATTATCTCGGCGAGATCGACTGGCGCGAACACAGCGCCGCGCGCGAATGGTACACGCGGGTGAAATCGCGGCCGTCGTTCCGGCCGCTGCTCTCCGACCGGGTGCGCGGCCTGTCGCCGGTATCGCATTATGCGGACCTCGACTTCTGAAAGCTTACGCGCGCTGATCGACGCGGAGGCGCGCCGCGCCGGCTTCGAGGCGGTCGCCGTGACCCGGCCGGACGCGATTCCGCTGGCGCCCGCACGCTTGGCCGAATTCGTCGCCGACGGTTTCCACGGCTCGATGGACTGGATCGCCGAGACGCTTCAACGCCGCGCCGAGCCCTCGACATTGTGGCCGGAGGTGCGCTCGATCATCGTGCTGGCGATGAACTACGGCCCCGACCGCGACCCGCGCGATATCCTCCAAAAACCCGACCGCGGCGCGATCTCGATCTATGCGCAGAACCGCGACTATCACGACGTGATGAAGGGCCGGCTGAAGGAGATCGCCGGCAAGATCGTGGCGCGCGCCGGCGGCGACGTGAAGGTGTTCGTCGATACGGCGCCGGTCATGGAAAAGCCGTTGGCGGAGGCCGCCGGGCTCGGATGGCAGGGCAAGCACACTAACCTGGTCAGCCGCGCGCATGGCTCGTGGCTGTTCCTCGGCACGATCTTCACCACGGCGGAGCTTAAGCCGGACCAGGCAGAGATCGACCATTGCGGCTCCTGCCGCGCCTGCCTCGACGCCTGCCCGACCGATGCGTTTCCGGCGCCCTACCGGCTCGATGCGCGGCGCTGCATCTCCTACCTCACCATCGAGAACAAGGGGCCGATCCCGCGCGAGTTCCGCGAAAGGATGGGCAACCGCATCTATGGCTGCGACGACTGCCTGGCGGCCTGCCCGTGGAACAAGTTCGCAAGCGCCGCATCCGAAGCGAAGCTTGTCGCGCGCGCGGATTTGCGCGAGCCGCCGCTGTCGGAGCTGCTCGCCCTCGACGACGCGGCATTTCGCGCGTTCTTCTCGGGCTCGCCGGTCAAGCGCATCGGCCGCGACCGTTTTGTCCGCAACGTGCTGATCGCCGCCGGCAATTCGGGCGACGCTTCGCTTGTACCTGGCGTGCGTGGCCTGCTCGACGACGCCTTGCCGCTGGTGCGGGGTGCGGCAATCTGGGCCCTGTCGCGGCTGCTCTCCGATCGCGAATTTGGCGAGCTTGCCGCCATCGCCTCGAAGACCGAGCCCGATGCGGCGGTCCGTGAGGAGTGGCTGGCGGGCTTGGCATCCGCAGAGGTTCATCGATGAGCGAAAGACGATTCTTCATCTTCGGCGCCGGCTATTCCGGCAAGGCTTTCGCGCGGGCCAACGCCCAACATGCGCCGCTCTTCGGCACGACCCGGGCACCGGAAAAGTTCGAGGCGCTGCGATCGGCCGGCATCGAGCCGCTGCAATTCGACGGCGCGCTGTCGCCCGAGCTCAGCGACGCGCTCGTCAAAACGACGCATCTCATCGTCTCGGTCGCTCCCGACGAGGCCGGCGATCCGGTGCTCAACGCCGCGGGCGATGCGCTCAAGGAAAAAATGCCGGCGCTGGAATGGATCGGCTATCTCTCCACCGTCGGCGTCTATGGCGACCATGACGGCGCCTGGGTGGACGAGACCAGCGCCTGCCGGCCGGTGTCGAAGCGCTCGGTGATGCGGGTGGCGGCCGAACAGGAATGGCTGAAGCTCGGCCGCGAGATCGGAAAGCCGGTGGCGGTGCTGCGGCTTTCCGGAATCTACGGGCCCGGCCGCAACGCGCTGGCCAATCTCGAGGAGGGCACGGCGCGGCGGCTGGTCAAGCCGGGGCAGGTGTTCAACCGCATTCATTGCGACGACATCGCCGGCGCGCTCTGGCACCTCGCCGATAACAATCTCGGCGGCATTTTCAACGTCACCGACGACGAGCCGGCGCCGCCGCAGGATGTCGTGGCCTACGCCGCCGGGCTGATGGGCGTCGAGCCGCCGCCGGAAATTCCCTTCGAGACCGCCCAACTTTCGCCCATGGCGCGGTCTTTCTATGGCGAGAACAAGCGTGTCGCCAACAAGGCGATCAAGGCGGCCGGCTATCGCTTCCGGTTCCCGAACTACCGGGTGGCGCTGGAGCGGATGTGGTCCGAGGGCAACTGGCGGGACGGGGCGCCGCGCAGCCCGATGAGGCGCTGAAGATCGATGCGGGACGCGCGGCGTGGTATGATTCGTTCCTGACCGTGCCGCAAACCGATAGACTGGAGAGGGATCCGGCCTGATGAATTTGCGATCGCTGCCCGATAGGAAGCCGTTCCTGACCGCCGCGCTGGCGCTGGTGACCCTGGCCGCGCTGGCGGCGGCGGCGATTTCGGCCGAACCGCGCGCCAAGGACCTGTTCGGCGCCAAGAAATTGCCGGCGGTGGTGCCCGCCCAATCCTTCGGCTTCTACTCCAAAGGCTGCTTCGCCGGCGGCGTCGCCCTGCCGATGGAAGGCCCGACCTGGGAAGTGATGCGCCCCTCGCGCAACCGCCGCTGGGGCCATCCGGCCATGATCGCGCTGATCGAGAAACTGTCGCGCGACGCGGCAGCCGATGGCTGGCCGGGGCTTCTGGTCGGCGACGTCTCGCAACCGCGCGGCGGACCGATGATGACCGGCCATGCCTCGCACCAGATCGGGCTCGACGCCGACATCTGGCTGACGCCGATGCCGAAGCGGTCGCTCACCATCGCCCAGCGCGAATCGATGAGCGCCACGCTGATGGTCGACGAGAAGACGCATCTGGTGAAGGACGCGCTGTGGACGCCGGCGCATACGCGGCTCTTGAAGCGCGCCGCGAGCTATCCGGAAGTCGAGCGCATCCTGGTCAATCCCGGCATCAAGAAGAAGCTCTGCGACACCGTCACCGGCGACCGCTCGTGGCTGCGCAAGATCCGGCCGTTCTGGGGTCATGACTATCACTTCCATATGCGCATCGGCTGCCAGCCGGGCTCGCCCGGTTGCAAGGGGCAGGAGGCGACGCCCGCGGATGACGGCTGCGGCAAGCCGCTGGCCTGGTGGTTCACCGCGGAGCCGTGGCGGCCCAACAAGAATCCCGATGCGCCCAAGGCCCGCGACCTGATGACGATGGCCAATCTGCCGAAAGAGTGCCAAGCGGTGCTCGCCGCGACGGATGCGCCGTCACTGGCGGCCGTGACCTATCAGGGCGGCAGCGCCGCCGCCGTGGCCGTGGCCGAACCGCAGCCGACCGAGCCGGCGGAGACGATCTCCAGCGGCAATGCCGCGATGCCGACGGCCGCAAGCGCTTTCGCGCCGACGCCGAAGATCGGCATTCCGCTGCCAAGGCCCAGACCGGGAAACTGACACCGAAGCGGGCTTCCCCTTTCCGGGGTCATGCGCTAGTCAATCGATTGAAACGGCGCAGTGGCGCCGCAACGAGGACGATCACGAGCATGGCAGGCGAAGACGAGAAGGGGCTGCGGTTTCCGGTCCTGATCGGCGACATTGGCGGCACCAATGCGCGCTTCTCGATCGTGCTCGACGCCAATTCCGAAGCGACCGAGCCCCAGATCGTCCAGACGGCGAATTTCAAGACCATCGACGACGCGATCCAGGCGGCGGTGCTCGACCGCTCGTCCATCCAGCCGAACTCGGCGGTGCTGGCGATCGCCGGGCCGGTCGACGGCGACGAGATTCCGCTCACCAACTGCCCCTGGGTCGTGAAACCCCGGCAGATGATCGCCAATCTAGGCCTGAGCGAGGTCGTGGTGCTCAACGATTTCGAGGCGCAGGCGCTGGCCGTCGTGGCGCTCGGCGAAGAGCATATGGAAAAGATCGGCGGCGGCACGCCGGAACCCAATGCGAGCCGCGTCGTGCTCGGCCCCGGAACCGGGCTGGGCGTCGCCGGGCTGATCTACGCGCTCGACCACTGGATCCCGGTGCCGGGCGAGGGCGGGCATATGGATATCGGCCCGCGCACGCCGCGCGACTTCCAGGTGTTCCCGAACATCGACAAGCTCGAAGGCCGCATCTCCGGCGAGCAGATCCTGTGTGGGCGCGGACTGGTCAACGTCTATCGCGCCGTGGCCAAGGCCGATGCCAAGCAGGCGCCCTTCACCACTCCGGCCGAGATCACCGCGGCGGCGCTTGCGAAATCCGACCCGGTCGCCGAGGAGGCGCTGGCGCTGTTCGTCACCTGCCTCGGCCGAACCGCCGGCGACCTGGCGCTGGTGTTCATGGGCCGCGGCGGTGTGTTCCTGACCGGCGGCATCGCCCAGAAGATCGTGCCGGCGCTGAAGCAAGGCAATTTCCGCGCCGCCTTCGAGGACAAGGCGCCGCACAGCGCGCTGATGCACGAAATGCCGGTCTATGTCATCACTCATCCGCTGGCGGCGCTGCTCGGGCTTGCGGCCTATGCCAGGACGCCGTCGCTGTTCGGCGTCAACACGGCGGGGCGGCACTGGTGCTCCTGATCGCGCCCGGATTCGGGCTGGCGATCGGCCGGCGCGACGAAGTTTCGCCATAGGCAAGCCGTAGCCGGGGCGCTAAGAGGGGTGCCGAGAGGCAGCCCTGCCCCGACGAAAACCCACGAAGCGCCTTTGATTTGACCGTTCAAACTTCCCTCAAACTGAAAGTCCAGCCCACCGAGGTCAGCGCGGTGCTGCGCCGCATCCTGGCCGAAAACGGCAGGGAATACCGCTGGACCTATGTTGTTGCCGTCGCCTGCCTGCTGATTGTTTCGGGCACCACCGCCTTCACGGCGTGGATCATGGCGCCGATGATCAACCAGATCTTCTACGAACGGCGCAGCGACATGATCGTCTGGATCTGCGCCGGTTTCATGGGCGCCTCCGTGCTGCGCGGCTTCGCCGGCTACGGCCAGGCGGTGGCGCTGGCCAGGATCGGCAACAACCTGGTCGCCCGCTACCAGAAGCGCAGCTTCGACCATCTGATGAAGCTCGGCGTCGACTTCTTCAACGAGACCCGTTCCGGCCGGCTGGCGGCTCAGGTGAACGAGAATGTCGGCGGCATCCGCGATCTCCTGTCGCTGACGCTGACCTCCATCAGCCGCGACGCGGTCTCGCTCGTCGCCCTCGTCGGCGTGATGATCTACCAGGATCCGGTGCTGTCGCTCAGCTCGCTGCTGATCGGACCGCCGCTGATCTGGGCCGTCGTCTACATCACCCGCCGCCTGCGCAAGATCAACCGCGAATCCGTGCTGATCAACTCGCGGCTGAACGGGTCTGTCCAGGAGGCCACGCAAGGCATCGCCATCGTCAAGGCCTTCACCCTGGAGGACGAGCTGGCGCGCCGCATCGGCATCATGGCCGACACGGCCGAGCAGCGTAACAACAAGATCGCCCGCGTCGCGGAGCGGCTGTCGCCGATTTCCGAGATCCTGGGCGGCCTCGCCGTCACCGCCGTGCTTGCCTATTCCGGCTATCGGGCGCTGGTGCTCGGGCAGCCGCCGGGCGCGGTGTTCTCCTTCATCACCGCGCTGATCCTGGCCTACGACCCGGCGCGGCGCCTGGCGCGCACGCAGGTCGGCATGGAACGCGCGCTGGTCAACGCGCGCATGATCTACGAGCTGCTCGACCTCGAGCCGAAGCAGGGCGACGCCCCCGACGCGGTCGAGGCGAAGATCACCACAGGCGAGGTGCGTTTCAACAATGTGACGTTCGGCTACAACGCCGACATGCCGGTGCTGCGGGACCTGAGCTTCACCGCCGCGGCCGGCAAGGTGACGGCCATCGTCGGCGCGTCGGGCGCCGGCAAGTCGACGCTGGTGGCGCTGCTGCAGCGCTTCTACGACGTAGACAAGGGCTCGATCGAGGTCGACGGCCAGGACGTCGCCAAGGTCACCAAGCATTCGCTGCGCCAATCGATCGCCTATGTGGCGCAGGCGCCCTACCTGTTCGAGGGCACGATCCGCGACAACATTCGCTTCGGCCGGCTGTCGGCGACCGACGCCGAGATCGAGCAGGCGGCGAAACTGGCGGCGGCCGACGAGTTCATCCGCCAGCAGCCGCAAGGCTACGACACGCCGGTCGGCGAAGGCGGCTCGACGCTGTCCGGCGGCCAGCGGCAGCGCGTCTCGATCGCGCGCGCCATCGTTCGCCAGGCGCCGATCCTGCTGCTCGACGAGGCGACCTCGGCGCTCGACAACGAGGCCGAGGCGCGCGTCCAGGAGGCGCTGACCCACGTCATGGAAGGGCGCACGACGATCGTGATCGCGCACCGGCTGTCGACGGTGGTCAATGCCGACCATATCATCGTGCTGGAAGAGGGCAGGTTGGTCGAGGAAGGCACGCATGCGACGCTGATGGCCGACCCGCACGGCATCTATGCCCGTTTCCACCGGATCCAGGGCAAGAAGGGGCTGGGGCTTGTCGACGACGCCAAGGCAAGCCAAACTCCGGCGCCGCGCAGCCGCGCCAAGAAGACCGTCAGGAGAAGCGCATGAGCGAAGCCGGCGATATGGGCCTGGTCGTGGTGGGCGCCGCGGGCCGCATGGGCCAGACGCTTATCCGCGCCATCCACACCATGCCCGGCGCGCGCGTCGCCGCCGCGGTCGAGCGGCCGGACTCCCCCCATCTCGGCAAGGATGCCGGCGAGCTTGCCGGCATCGGCATCATCAACGTGCCGATCGTCGACGATCCGCTGCCGGCCTTCGCCAAGGCCGACGGCGTGCTCGATTTCACGGCGCCGGCGGCGAGCGTCGAATTCGCCGGCTATGCCGCGCAGGCGCGCATCGTCCATGTCATCGGCACCACCGGCTGCTCGGCCGAGGACAATGCCAGGATCGCCGCCGCCGCGCGCCATGCGACGATCGTCAAATCCGGCAATATGAGCCTCGGCGTCAATCTTCTGGCGGTGCTGGTCGAGCAGGCCGCGAAGGCCCTCGACCCGGAGGATTTCGACATCGAGATCCTGGAAATGCACCACCGCCACAAGGTCGACGCGCCGTCCGGCACGGCGCTGCTGCTCGGCGAGGCGGCGGCCACGGGGCGCGGCATCGATCTCGCCGACAACAGCGTGCGGGTGCGCGACGGCCATACCGGCGTGCGCAAGGCGGGCTCGATCGGCTTCGCCACGCTGCGCGGCGGCTCCGTGGTCGGCGACCACAGCGTGATCCTTGCCGGCACCGGCGAGCGCATCACGCTGTCCCACCATGCCGAGGACCGGGCGATCTTCGCCCGCGGCGCCGTCAAGGCGGCGCTCTGGGCACGCGGCAAGAAACCCGGACTTTATTCCATGCGGGACGTGCTCGGCCTGAGCTAATCCCTATCCAAACATTCTATAGGAGCAAACATGTCGGGAACTCTCGTGCTCGTGCGCCACGGCCAGAGCGAATGGAACCTGAAGAACCTGTTCACCGGCTGGCGCGATGTCGACCTGACCGACCAGGGCACGGCGGAAGCGCTCGCGGCCGGCGAAAAGCTCAAGGCGCGCCGCCTGAAATTCGACATCGCCTATACGTCGGCGCTGAAGCGGGCGCAGAAGACCTGCCAGCACATCCTCGACGTGGTCGGCCAGAGCGAGCTCAAGACCATCCGCGACCAGGCGCTCAACGAGCGCGACTATGGTGATCTCTCCGGCCTCAACAAGGACGACGCGCGCAAGAAATGGGGCGAGGAGCAGGTGCATATCTGGCGCCGTTCCTACGACATCGCCCCGCCCGGCGGCGAAAGCCTGAAGGACACCGGCGCGCGCGTGTGGCCCTATTACCTGCACGAGGTGCAGCCGCATGTGTTGCGCGGCGAGACGGTGCTGGTGGCGGCGCACGGCAATTCGCTGCGCGCGCTGATCATGGCGCTGGACGGCAAGAGCGGCGAGGAGATCGTCAAGCTCGAGCTCGGCACCGGCGTGCCGGTGATCTACAAGCTCAACGCCGATTCCACCGTGGCGAAGAAGGAAGTGCTGGAGGGGTGAGGCCTTTAGGCCAGCCAGGGCGACCCACGAAAAAAGCGCGTTGACACATATCGTTTGCCCGCTTACATGAGCGCCCACCAGCCCAGATGGCGGAATTGGTAGACGCGCACGGTTCAGGTCCGTGTTCCGCAAGGAGTGGAGGTTCGAGTCCTCTTCTGGGCACCATCTCATCCCGACTGCCAACGGGATCGGCCTTATCCGCCAGCGATCACGACGTTCAAGATTAGCCTTTGACCTCGGAACTTCGTCATCCCAGGGCGGAGCAGGAGCGAAGCTCCGTCGCGGAGACCCTGGGATCCATTCCGTGACGTCGAGGCGTAGCGGGGCTCCAGAATTCTGCTCTGCTGCGTTCTCCGACAAAGGTCACGGCATGGATCCTCGGGTCAAGCCCGAGGATGACGACGCATAGGGTGCCGCCCCAACCTCCCCTTCCGGCCAGTCTCCCAACAAACCGCTTCAAACCCAGCAAGCGCTCCGCTACGGTCGCGCCATGGCCCCTTCCGTCAGCCCGACCATCGCCGCCCGGCGCGACCAGATGTTCCCGATCCTCTCGGATGCGGATATCGAGCGCATGCGGCGCTTCGGCGAGGCGCGCGCCTATGCCGCCGGCGATCATATCGTGACGGCCGGCACGGTTTCGCCAGGCCTGATCCTCATCCTGTCGGGCAAGGTCGACATCACCCAGGCCGGCGGGCTCGGCCGGCCTGAGCCGATCGTCACCCATGGCGCCGGCAATTTCATCGGCGAGCTGGCGCAGCTGTCGAACCGGCCGTCGCTGGTCAATGCCGAGGCCGTCGAGCCGGTCGAGGCGATCGTCATCCCCTCGCAGCGGCTGCGCGACCTGATGGTGCAGGAGGCCAATCTCGGCGAGCGCGTCATGCGGGCGCTGATCCTGCGCCGCGTCGGCCTGCTCGAAAGCGGCGCCAGCGGGCCGGTCGTCATCGGCCCTCCAGGCAATGGCGACGTGCTGCGGCTGCAAGGTTTTCTGCGGCGCAGCGGGTTGCCGCACCGGGCGCTCGATTCCGACACCGACCCTTGCGCGAAAACGCTGATCGAGCGGTTCCATGTCGATCCGCACCATCTGCCGATCGTGCTCTGCCCGAACGGCAAGCTGATGCACAATCCGGGCGAGAACGAGCTTGCCCGCTGCGTCGGCCTGCTGCGGCCGATCGATGCCGACAAGATCTATGACGTGGCGATCGTCGGCGCCGGGCCGGCGGGGCTGGCGGCGGCCGTCTATGCGGCTTCGGAAGGGCTGTCTACCATCGTGCTCGACTGCCGCGCCTTCGGCGGGCAGGCGGGCGCCTCGGCGCGGATCGAGAACTATCTCGGCTTCCCGACCGGGATCACCGGCATGGCGCTGATGGCGCGCGCCTATAACCAGGCGCAGAAATTCGGCGTCGAGATGGTCATCCCAGATGAGGCGAAGCTGCTCGACGACGCCGGCGACGGCGCCCGCTACAGGCTTGCCATCGGCGATGGCGAGAGCGTGCGCTCACGCGCGGTGGTGATCGCCAGCGGCGCGCGCTACCGCCGCCTCGATATCGCCAACCTGGCGCAGTTCGAGGGGACGTCGGTGCATTACTGGGCCTCGCCGATCGAGGCCAGGCTTTGCCAGAGCCAGGAGGTGGCGCTGGTCGGCGCCGGCAATTCGGCCGGACAGGCGGCCGTCTATCTGGCGAGCCAGGTGCGCAAGGTGACGCTGTTGGCGCGCCGCGACAGCCTTGATGCCACCATGTCGCGCTATCTGGTCGAGCGCATCAAGGCGCAGCCCAACATCGAGGTGCTGACGCAAACCGAAGTGACGGCGCTGGAAGGCCATGACGGCAATCTCGAGCGGCTGCGCTGGCGCAACCGGATAACCGGCGAGGAGACAGAGCGCGCCATCCACCACCTCTTCCTGTTCATCGGCGCCGACCCGAACACCGACTGGCTGGCCAACTGCAATGTGGCGCTGGATGCGAAGGGTTTCGTGCGGACCGGACCGGACACGACGCCGGGGCACGGGCTGATGGAGACGAGCCGCAGCGGCGTGTTCGCCATCGGCGACGTGCGCTGCGGCTCGACCAAGCGCGTCGCGGCCGCCGTCGGCGAAGGCGCGCAGGTGGTTGCGGCCCTGCATGCCTATCTGGCAGGTAACGGCGCCGCCGCCAACGAATAATCAGCCCGAACCGGCCAGGAGACCGTGATGGACGAATGCAGGCACACCAGGGACATCAAAAAGGTCACGCCGAGCGCGCTGGGCTGCGAGGAATGCCTGAAGAGCGGATCCTGGTGGGTGCATCTCAGGCTCTGCCGCACCTGCGGCCATGTCGGCTGCTGCGACGACTCGCCCAACCGCCACGCGACGAAACATTTCCACGCCACGCAGCATCCGATCATCGAAGGCTACGACCCGCCGGAAGGCTGGGCCTGGTGCTTTGTCGACGAGGTTTTCGTCGACCTCGAGGGCGATACGACGCCCCAGAACGGGCCGATACCACGCTTCGTCTGAGGTAAGCCCGCCGCCGGCGGTTCTCAGCGCACCGAGCCCGTCACGGTCGGATCGACGGGGTCCGGCACGGATTTGCGGTCGTTGCCGGCAAAAATGCCGATGAGGAGAAGGCTGAGGACGACCGGCACAAACAGGATGGCGACGCGGGCCTGCACGTAGAAAATAGCACGCCATTCGTTTCGCTTTTCGGGGCTGTCGTTCATCATGCTCGCTCTGTCTGCGCCACCCGGGGCCGGAGATAGAGACGAAGCGTTAAACATCTCCTTCCGATTCCGTTAACGGACGGATGATCAGCGTTAATCGCAGAGGGCAGCGCTGCCCCCGCTCCGTCTCGGCGCTGCGCGCCGATCCACCTCTCCCCCACTTTGTGGGGGCGAGGAAACGCCAATCGCCGAGCCAGCGCCCTTCGCGAGCCTGGGTTCCTCGCCCCGCCAGAGGCGGGGAGAGGTGGCTCGGCGAAGCCGAGACGGAGAGGGG
>NZ_RZRX01000164.1:0-14484 GCF_003997405.1 Mesorhizobium sp. M2A.F.Ca.ET.042.01.1.1 | reverse complement strand
GGTTGAGCACTTCCCAGGCAGTCTCGTTCGAACCCGGCGTGAGCTTGTGCAGCGCCTCGTTCAATTCGCGCAGCGAATGTTGCGAGAGATCGAACACCCTCGCATCGCCCTGGTCACGCTCGGCCTTCGACATTGGGGTTGCCGGCATCAGCTCAATGCTCCCAGAAATAGACGGTTGCGGGCTCGGGCTCCCAGACCCGCGCATTGTCGATGCCGGGCAGCTTGGTCAGCGCGCGATATTCCGAACCGAAGGCGACATACTGGTCGGTCTCGGCCATCACGGCCGGCTTGCAGGCGATCGGGTCGCGCACCACGCCGAAGCCGTTCTTGGTGCCGACAACGAAGGTGAAGAAGCCGTCGAGGTCGGAGAGGGTGCCTTCCAGCGCCTCGCCCAGATTCTTGCCATGCGCCATCCGGTTGGAAAGATAGGCCGCGGCAACTTCGGTGTCGTTCTCGGTCTCGAACTTCATGCCGTCGCGGATCAGCTCGCGGCGCACATTGTTGTGGTTGGAGAGCGAGCCGTTATGCACCAGGCACTGGTCGGCGCCGGTCGAGAACGGATGCGCGCCCATCGTGGTGACCGCCGATTCCGTCGCCATGCGGGTATGGCCGATGCCATGCGTGCCGGTCATCGAGCGCACATGGAAGCGATCGATGACGGTCTCCGGCAGGCCGACCTCCTTGTAGATTTCAACCGCCTCGCCGGCGCCCATGATGCGAATGTCGGGCCTGAGCGTCTGCAGCGCTTCGCGCGCGGCATCGACCTTGTCCGGCGTGGTCCTGATGACGGCGTGCGTCGAATTCACCGCCACGCTCACCGGCGCACCGATCGCCTTGGCGATTTCGGCGTCGAGGCCGCGGAAATCGCGATCCGCCTTCGGCGACTGCACGGTGATCTTGGCTTCATTGCCGGTGGCCGCGCCATAGATGGCGATGCCGGCGCTGTCCGGGCCGCGGTCGCTGAGCGACACCAGCATCTCCGACAGCATGGCGCCGAGCTTCGGCTCCAGCGCCTTGTCCTTCAAGAAAAGTCCGACGATTCCGCACATGCCAGCCTCCAACGTTTTTTGGCTCTCAGATGATGTACCCAATGAGCGAGCCGAATTCAATTGCTATGAAAGAAATTTTCCTGTGGTTACATGTTGGACAGCGCATCGCCCTTGGCACTATCGCCGTCCGGGCGCGCCTTGTGAACCCAGATCGCATGGCGGATGCGCGCGATTTTGTAGGCGTCGAGGATCGAGAAAGCATAGATCAGGAAAGCGCCGGCATGGCGGCCGATGAAGCTGGCATCGGCCGGCGCCAGCTTGGTCGTTATCCAGCCCAGGATCACCATGAAGAACAGGAACTGCAGGCCGCGTACCGGCACGCCGAGCATGACATGGCCGCTTGCCGGCAAAACGACCGCCGCGCCGAGCACGAGATAGGGATTGACGGGAGCAGGGGTGGCGCTCATGCGGCCTGCCTCTCGCGCCGGTTGATGGCTTGGCGAAGCGTGGAGGCGGCATCGAGCAGCCCTTCGATCAGGCCGAGATCGATCCCGGCATCGCCGAACGCGGCCTGCCGGAACACGCCATAGCGTGCGCGCTCGGCTTCGGCCAACAGCCAGACGATGCGCACGCCGTTGGGCGTGATAAGCAATTCCTTGGCGCGCCCCTCGGCAAAGATGTCGATATGCGCGGCGATCAGGTCCTGCGGAAAAGCGACGCCTCTGCGGTCCGTCTTGAGCACCGCGTCGGCGGGAAAGCCGAGCACCTTCGGCAGCGTGTGCGGAAGATGGTCGAAATTGGAGAACGTTGTCGCCGAATTCGGCCGCATCATCATGTCGAAAATGCCCGGCACGGCGACCGGCTCGGTGATCGAGACGCTGAGCCAGCGCGTCGGCAGCTTTCGCGTCGCCAGCGTGTCGACGATGGTGCGCAGCTGAACGCGCTGGCCGTTCCACATGCCGGCCCAGGTGGCGACGCCGGCCGTGCCGCCGGAAATATCGGCGGCATCCGCAACGACGCCGCGGACGCTCGCCGTGTCGGCGGCCAGAGCCGCCTTCGCCCTGTTGCGGCTGACGCGCGCGAGCCAGGCAATATGAGCGACGACCCCCAATGCGATCGCTCCGGCAAGCAATACTGACGTCAGTTCCGACATTTCGACACGCCACGGCCCGCCGTCGAGAGGCGGGCCTTCACTCCACTCAATAACCCTGCGGCTTCGGCCACGGCATGGAGAACTGGTCGCCGCGCCGCACGAACTTGTAGCGATAGAAGTGGAACCACAGCGAGATCAGGAAATAGAACACCGTCATCGCGATCAGCTGTGAGCCGAAGCCGAGGAAGATGGCGAAGAACGTCACCATGCACAGGCAGAACAGCACGATCGCAGGCAGCGGATGGAAGGGATGCGTGTAGCCGCGGCGGATCGAGCCCAACGGCCACTTCTTGCGGAACATCATGATGTTGATGCTCATGAAGGTGTATTGCAGCACGCCCGACAGGATCGAGAAGGTGATCGCCTGGTTGAGGTCGGCGATGAAGGCGAAGGCCAGCGCGATCGGCAGCAGGAACAGGATCGAGCGATAGGGCGTGCGGTATTTCGGATGCACCGCCGAGAACCAGCTTGGCAGGTAGCGGTCGCGGCCGAGCGAGAACCAGGCGCGTGCCGCGTCGTTGATGCAGCCATTGGCCGAGGCGAGCGCCGCCAGCAGCGTCGCGATGAACAAAAGGTTCTCCAGCAGCGGGCTGCCGGTGAGCTTGCCGGCGTCCCACAGCGGATAATAGGTGATGCCAAGATATTCCCAGGGCATCAGCGAGGCGCAGACATACCAGGTCATGGCGGCGGCGATCAGCAGCGTGATCATGCCGGCCATGGTGCCGTAGGGCAGGGAGCGCGCCGGCGAGCGCACTTCCTCGGCCGCCTGCGTGGTGCCCTCGATGCCGAGATAGTACCAGATGCCGAACTGGAAGGCGGCGATCACGCCGATCCAGCCATAGGGCAGCGCGTTGCCGGGCGTGACCAGCTCGTTGAGCTTCAGCACCGCGCCTTGCGTCCACGGACTGACGGAGAAGAACAGGATGACGATCGAGATATAGGCGATGGCTGTGATGACGAAGTTGACGTTGAGCGTCATCAGCACGCCGCGATAGTTGAGCCAGGCGAGCACGACGATGGTCGCGGCGATGAAGGAATTGTGCGTCAGCCCTTCGACGCCTGCCTTGGCGACGATCGTGTCGCCGAGCAGGATCGCGTCCGACACTTCGAGCATCGTGTAGGCGAACACCAGGAACAGCGCGACGTTGAAGGCCATCAGCGGCCCGACAATATGCTTGGCCTGCGCGTACTGGCCGCCGGCGGCGGCGACGGTCGAGGTCACCTCCGAGTCGATCATGGCGACCGAGGTGTAGAGCAGGCCGACGATCCAGCAGACGATCAGCGCGGCCAGCGCGCCGCCCTTGTCTGCTGCGAAATTCCATCCGGTGAACTCGCCGACCAGCACGATGCCGACGCCGAGCGCCCAGACATGGGCGGGGCCGAGCACCCGAAGCAGCGAGACCCTGTCGCCGTGGATCGTCGTCGTCAGTCCCGTTTCAACCGCAGCGGTCATCGTCAGTCCCCACTCAGATCCGGTGTTTCTCGGAAACGGCTTCAAGCTCGCCTTCGCGCGAGGAGGTCAGCACGTCCTCGGAATAGGTCGTGTCGATCTTGAACCAGTCGTAGAGCATCCAGAGCGCAAGCAAGACCGAGATGCCCCAGCAGGCGTAGTTGATTGCCATCCACATGGATCTTGTCCCCGAATTACTTGTCGTCGAATTTTTCGTTGATCACCTCGCGATACTCGCGATCGGAGGCGCGGAACAGGAAGACGAAATAGGCGACCAGCACGATCGCCATGATGATCAGCGTCGGCCAGTCGATGATGTAGTGGAAACGGTTCTGGATGATGTCGTGCGCCGTCTCGGGCGTGTAGCCGAGCTTCTCCCAGATCGATGCCATGGTCGCATTCTGGCCGAGCGCGTCCCAGGTCTTGGCGTCCAGGGGATCGATGGATTTCGCCGCGCCGGCAAGGCCGAGCTTCAGCGGCAGCCACAGCGCCACGAAGATGGCGACCACGACGACGGCGATGTCGAAAATCTGGCCGGCCTTGCTCTGTTCCGGCGGGATGTAGCGGGACATGGTCTTTCCCCTCAGGACTTGCTGTTGCGGAACGCGTCGGCGTTCTTGATGTCGAGGCCGTAGATGAAGTCCTTGTCTTCCTTGTAATGGTTGAGCATCGCCAGGATGGCGGCGGTGTTGAAGATCAGCACCGCGGCAGCCGCGATCACCACCACGAGCTTGATCCCGCTGTCGGGGATGTAGGCCCAGGTCATCAGGAGGACGAAGAGGATCGTCGCCCACAGGCAAACGATCAGCAGCACGGATCCGCGCACGTCGGAACGGTACAGCGCTTCGATGCGCTGCTGCAGGTCGGACATCGGTTTTTCCCCTTCTGGCGACGTCCGGCCCCCGAAATCGACCGGGCGTCCACTCTTTCTAGAGAGTGAAATTTTTTTCATAAATTCCGACCGATCTTCGAAATTGTCAAGCCGGATTTACGCTTCGTAAGGCGTTTGTCCACGGGCAAGAAATTTGCCTGACAATGAAATTATTTGCTTCAAGGGGATTGCAGGCCTCCGCCGTTTGCGGTCAATATTCAAGCCAAGCTCCGCCTCTGAGCAGGAGCAGGGAACAGCAACGACCTAAATTGCACGGAGGACGATCGGATGACGGCATCCTGGAGATTCTCGACCCTGGCGGATCGCCATCGCGCGCTCGGCTCGAAGCTCGAGGACTGGAGCGGCATGGGCACCGCCTGGACCTATGACAAGGATGCCGACGAGGAATATATCGCGATCCGCACCAAGGCCGGGCTGATGGATGTCTCCGGCCTGAAGAAGGTCCACATCACCGGGCCGCACGCTTCGCATCTGATCGACCTAGCCACGACGCGCGATGTGGAGAAGATCTATCCCGGCAAGTCGGCCTATGCCTGCATGCTGAACGAGGCCGGGAAGTTCACCGACGACTGCATCCTCTACCGCATCAGCCCGAACTCGTGGATGGTCGTGCACGGCTCCGGCACCGGCCATGAGGAGTTGCAGCGCGCTGCCATGGGGCGCGACGTCTCGCTGCGCTTCGACGACAATCTGCACGATTTGTCGCTGCAGGGGCCGACCGCCGTCGACTATCTCGCCAAGCATGTGCCGGGCATCCGCGACCTTCCTTATTTCCATCATATGCAGACGCAGCTCTTCGGCTTGCCCGTCATGATCTCGCGCACCGGCTACACCGGCGAGCGAGGTTACGAGATCTTCTGCCGCGGCCAGGACGCCGGAACGATCTGGGATCGCATCCTCGATGAAGGCAAGAGCGCCGGCATCATCCCGTGCCGCTTCACCACGCTCGACATGCTGCGCGTCGAGAGCTATCTGCTCTTCTACCCCTACGACAATTCCCAGAAATATCCGTTCGAGAACGAAGGCCCCGGCGACACGCTGTGGGAGCTCGGCCTCGACTTCACCGTCAGCCCCGGCAAGACCGGTTTCCGCGGCGCCGAGGAGCATTACCGGCTGAAGGGCAAGGAGCGCTTCAAGATTTTTGGCGTGCTGCTCGACGGCAAGGAGCCGGCGGACGAAGGCGCGCCGGTCTATCGCGACGGCAAGAAGGTCGGCGTGGTCACCTGCGCCATGTATTCGCCCCTGGTCGAGAAATCGATGGGCATCGCCCGCCTTGACGTTGACTGCGCGGTCAAGGACACCAGGCTCGAGATCCGCAACAGAAGCGGCTCGATCAAGGCGACGGCGCAACCCTTGCCGTTCGACGATCCGAAGAAGACCAAGCGCACCGCCAAGGGTTGAGGCATCATCAGCGGGGAGGGGATTTAGGGTACTAAGGACGAATGGCAGCCAAGACGATCATCAGCCGGCCCATCTACGGAACGCTCTCTCCGCAGCTGGGCAGGCATCATCTCTTCATCGCCGATGCCGAAGGCGCGCTCGCGATCACCGACATGGCCGGCAAGGCGCCGTCCGGCTTTTTCGACGGCGCGGAAATCGACTTCATTCCAGGCCCGGAGGGCAAGCACATCGCGGCCCTGGAAGCTTTGAAGCCTGCGCAACTCCACATCGCGCCGTCTTTCGCCAGCCTCCTGCCGCGTCTCAAGCAGACGCTGACCAACGCCCATATGGGCCTGCGTCTCTATCTTGCCGGCACCGAGGGCCTGATCGGCCAGGCCATGCAGGTGGCGCTCGAAGCCGGCATGGACCACACCTCCATCCAGACCGAGCATCGCGGCTCGCTGGCGCGGCGCATGCAATGCGTGCACTGCAAGGGCATCACCGAGAACGTTACGACGCAGCCGGCGCTCTGCGCGCATTGCGGCCTGCTGCTCCTGGTGCGCGATCATTATTCGCGGCGCCTCGCCGCCTTCCAGGGCGTGTGCATTAACGCCGAGGATCGCTCGGAGAACCCTCCGATGGAGGAGGCCTTCCCATGAGCACCGGCACCACCAAGCTCGATGTCGTGGTCAGCGACGTCGTTCCCGTCAACGATCTCGTCACCCGCTTCCATTTCCGTCGCCGCGACGGCGAGCTGCTGCCGACTTTCTCCGGCGGCGCCCATGTCGTGGTCGAAATGCGCGACAGTGATCGCACTAGGCTCAACCCCTATTCGCTGATGGGCTCGCCGCTCGACACGCGCGAATACACGATCTCGGTGCGCCGCGACGATGTCGGCCGCGGCGGCTCGCTGTTCATGCACCGGCAGGTCAAACCTGGCCTGGAGATGGTGATCAGCTATCCAGTCAATCTGTTCTCGCTGGATCTCAGGGCGAAGAAGCATCTCATGCTGGCCGGCGGCATCGGCATCACGCCCTTTATGGCGCAGACGTCGCAACTGGCGGCGGGCGGGGGCAATTTCGAGCTGCACTACACCTGCCGTACCGCTGCGCTCGGCACCTATGCCGATGTCTTGCGGCAGCGCTACGGCAACCGGGTCAGGCTCTATCACGACGACCGCGAGGAGCGCATCGACCTCGACCGGCTCCTGTCCTCGCAGCCGCTTGGCACGCATCTCTATGTCTGCGGCCCGAGCGGCATGATCAACTGGGTGCGCGACCGCGCAGCTAGCCTCGGCTGGCCATCGGAGACGGTGCATTTCGAGCATTTCGCCGCACCCCAGCCCGGCGCGCCTTTCGACGTGACCCTGGCGGTCAGCGGCAAGACCATCCGCGTCGGCGAGCAGCAGAGCCTGCTGGAAGCCATGGAAGCGGCCGGCGTCGACCCGCCCTATCTCTGCCGCGGCGGCGTCTGCGGCCAATGCGAGACCAATGTGATCTCCTCCGACGGCAAGTTCATCCACAACGATCACTGGCTGAGCGAGGAAGACCACCGTTCAGGCTGCAAGATCATGCCTTGCGTCTCGCGCTTCGAGGGCAAGTCGCTGGTCCTGGAAAGATAGGAGGCGTCAATGGGCATCACCTTTCGCAAGGAAACCTTCCGCGACGACTACACCTTCAGGAACAGCCCGGAGCACATCCGGCGCTTTCCGTTCCCGTTCAACGAAGACGCCTACATGTATGCCGTCAACATCGAGCCGCATGTCGTCGGCCCGAAAGGCTCAGTGCTTGAGAACCTGATCGACGTCGACGAGCATTATGTCGCCGAGATGCAGGACCGCGCCTTGGTGTTGGCCGAGGATCCGCTGCGCTGCCAGTCGCTGCCGCATATGACGCTCGCAGGCTGGGACCTGCTCGAGCTTCTGATGGAGCAGCAGGCGCTCGGCTATCCCGAGCATTTCACGCTGGAGCGCGATGGCGACCGCTGGCGCTGGATCAACCGGCCGCTCGGCATCGACGATGCTTTCACCTTCGGCGACACCTCGACGCTGCCCTATGGCCCGATGGAATACATCACCCGCCAGAGCCAGGGGGATTTCTGCATCCTCGACCAGCGCGACGGCAATCTGTGGATGGATGCCGGCATGGTCACCACCCAGGCAGACTGGTCGCTCGATTTCGACATCGGCATGAACTTCTTCGAGTGGCACGCGCCGGTGCCGCTGGCGCATGAGAAGGGCATCTTCACCCGCGCTCTGAAATTTCTCACCAACATTCAGCAGGGCAAGCCGGCCAGGCGCCTCAACTGGACAATGACCATCAACCCGCGCCTCGACACCAGCCCCGAGAATTATCACAAATGGGGTCCGGACCGCGCCACGGTCACGCCCGAAAATGTCGGCGACAAGGTGCACCTGCGGGTCGAACTGCAGAGCTTCTGGCGGCTGCCGCGCTCCAATGCCATCGTCTTCCCGATCCGCTGCTACCTGATCAAGATGGACGAGCTGGTCACCCAGCCGAAATGGGCCCGCCGCCTGCACCGCGTTATCCGCGACCTGCCGGAGGAACTCGCAACCTACAAGGGCCTGACGCGGTATCGGCCGACGCTGGTGGAATGGCTGTCCAAGCTTGATGATGGCAGCCCGACGTCACCGGGATTTGGGCCGGACTGAAGACTTGGGTTCCTCGCTCCCGCAAAGCGGGGGAGAGGTGTCCGCGAAGCGGACGGAGAGGGGGTCTTCGTAGGGCGCTCCCCTCTCCGTCTCGGCTTCGCCGAGCCACCTCTCCCCACTATCGTGGGGCGAGGAACCAGGTGCCTCACCCAGCGCTGTTCTGCGGATAGCAAATGATCGACAGATATCGCATCGGTAGCTGCGTCAGCTCTTCCGGTCCGTGCGGCGCGTCGGCGTCGAAGAACAGGCTGTCGCCCGGCTTCATCGGATAGAGGTTGTTGCCGTGGCGGTAAACGACCTCGCCCTCGAGCATGTAGAGGAACTCCATGCCGGCATGCTGGAAGGTCGGGAACACGTCCGAATTCTCGGTCAGCGTGATGAGGTAGGGCTCGACCACGACGCCGCTGGTGTTGGCGCCGATATGTCCCAGCAGATTGTACTGGTGGCCGGCGCGCGTGCCGCGCCGCTCGACATCGACGCCTTCGCCCGCCTTCACGAAGACGGCGCTGTGCTCTTCCTCGAATCGGCGGAAGAAGGCGGTCACCGGAACGCCCAGCGCCCGCGACAGCGCCTGCAACGTCGTCAGCGATGGCGAGGTGATGCCGTTCTCGATCTTGGAGAGCATGCCGAGCGAAATGTCGGTGGCCGCGGCGAGATCGGCGACGGTGATGCCGAGCTTCTTGCGGAAGGCGCGCACCTCATGGCCGATCGCCACTTCGAGCACCTTTTCGCGCGTGTCGCGGATGGCATGCGGATTCTGCGTCAGCGGCGTGCGGATCGAGCGTCCGTCGGCCGAAACGCGTTTCGGCGGCGCCTTGTCCTTTGCGGCCGCAGCGGCGGGCTTTGTGTCAGAAGTCTTGTTCGGCATGTCGCCCCCGAATCCGCGGATTTATTTCACTCTAGGTGAACATATGCGGTGGCGATACAGGAGCGCAACCGCGAGGGCAAGCATCGGATGTCGCGGCAATTCTTTATGGCGGTTTCCGTTTTCCGCCGAAATCCGTTTGCCGCAAAGCCCTTGCCCCCAGATGCCTGTTGACAGCACCGAAGACCCAATTACTGTCACTGTGAGTGAAATTTGTTTCGTGAGAGCAATTCCAGGAAAAGTGTCGAACGGTTTCCGTCCGGAATTGCGTCAAGAGAAAAGTCGCAATCAAAAAAGGAGGCCCGCAATGAAATCTCGTGTCGCCGTCATCGGAGCCGGACCGTCGGGCCTGGCGCAGCTCAGGGCCTTCAAGTCGGCCGCCGACAAGGGCGCCGAGATCCCGGAAATCGTCTGTTTTGAAAAGCAGAGCGACTGGGGCGGCCTGTGGAACTACACCTGGCGCACCGGCCTCGACGAGCATGGCGATCCGGTGCACGGCTCGATGTACCGCTATCTGTGGTCGAACGGCCCGAAGGAATGCCTCGAATTCGCCGACTACACTTTCGAGGAGCATTTCGGCCGGCCGATCGCCTCCTATCCGCCGCGCGCCGTTTTGTGGGACTACATCAAGGGCCGCGTCGAGAAATCCGGGGTGCGCAAATGGGTGCGGTTCAACACGCCCGTGCGCATGGTCACCTACTCCGACGAGACCGGGAAATTCACCGTCACCGCGCATGACCGCACCAACGATGTGACCTATTCGGAAGAGTTCGACAATGTCGTCGTCGCCTCCGGCCATTTCTCCGTGCCAAACGTGCCGTATTTCGAGGGCTTTTCTACTTTCAACGGCCGCATCCTGCACAGCCACGATTTCCGCGATGCCATGGAGTTCAAGGGCAAGGACATATTGATCATCGGCCGCTCCTATTCGGCCGAGGACATCGGTTCGCAATGCTACAAATACGGCGCGAAGTCGATCACCACCAGCTACCGTTCCAAGCCGATGGGCTTCAAATGGCCGGAGAACTGGAAGGAGGTGCCCCTGCTGCAGAAGGTCGTCGGCAAGACGGCGCATTTCAAGGATGGCACCACCAAGGATGTCGACGCCATCATCCTGTGCACCGGCTACCTGCACTCCTTCCCCTTCCTCACCGACGATCTCAAGCTCAAGACCGCCAACCGCATGTGGCCACTCGATCTCTATAAAGGCGTCGTCTGGGAGATGAACCCAAAACTGTTCTACATCGGCATGCAGGACCAGTTCTACACTTTCAACATGTTCGACGCGCAGGCCTGGTACGCCCGCGACGTCATCATGGGCCGCATCAAGCTGCCCTCGGCAGAGGCGATGGCCGAGCACAGTGCCAAGTGGCGGGCCCGCGAAGAGACGCTGGAGGACGCCGAGCAGATGATCTGGTTCCAGGGCGACTACACCAAGGAACTGATGGACCAGACCGATTATCCGGGCTTCGACGTCGAGGCGGTCAACCACACCTTCATGGAGTGGGAGCATCACAAGATGGAAAACATCATGACCTTCCGCGACAACGCTTATCGCTCGCTGATGACCGGCACCATGGCGCCGCTCCACCATACGCCGTGGCTGCAGGCGCTGGACGATTCGATGGAGAGCTATCTCGAGGTGAAGGGCGTGGCGGCGGAGTAGGACAGCGCGCCTCCGCCCGCATCCGTCAAGTCAGCAAGGTGAGCGTCTCTCGGGACACCCCACCAGTCTACCAGCACACGTAGCCGCCATCGACGATCAGGTCGAGGCCGGTCACGAAGCTGGACGCGCGGCTGGCCAGGAACACGGTCGGCCCGACCATTTCCTCCGGCGCCGCCATACGGCCCATCGGCGTGTCGCGCTTGAAGATCTTTATTTCCTCCGCGACCTCCGGCCGCTTGTTCATCGGCGTCAGCGTGTAGCCCGGGCTGACGACATTGACGCGCAGGCCACGGTCCGCCCACTCCATGGCGAAGCTCTTCGACATGTGGATGACGGCGGCTTTGGAGGAATTGTAATGCGCCTGCGTCAGCCCCCGGTTGACGATGGTGCCCGACATCGAGGCGATGTTGATGATCGAGCCCGCGCGCCGGGGAAGCATGACGCGTGCCTCGGCCTGGCAGGACAGAAACACACCTGCGACATTGACCTCGTGCACCTTGCGCCATTTTTCCAGCGGCATGGTCTCGGCCGCTTCCGATCCGGCAATGCCGGCATTGTTGACAGCAACGGTCAGCGCGCCGAGTTCGGCTTCGACCCGATCGATCGCCGCGGCGAGGTCGGTCTCGGACGTCACGCTCCCCGCCAGCACCAGCGCCTTGCGGCCGAGCGCCGTGATCTTGTCGGCAGTCTGCTCCAGTCCGCCGTTCGAGGCATGGCCGAAGCAGGCGACATCGGCGCCGGCCTCGGCAAGCCCGATCGCGATCGCCTGACCGATGCCGCTGCCGGCGCCCGTCACCAGCGCCACGCCGCCGTCCAGTTTGAAAAGATCCATCGCACCCTCCCTGATTGCGGGAGGGTATGCGCTGAATGGCGCCTCGATCAAGCGGCCTGATCTGGCTGGCCGGAGGCCTCGAGGTTCAGAAATAGCCGTCCGACGCCGCAGTCGCTTCCTTGGGGATCTCCACGCCGTCGACCAGGATCTTGTCGACCAGTTCGTGATGGAAGCAGACCAGCCCCTTGATGCGCTCGGCCTCATGGACCGGCTCGGGATAATACCAGACCAGGTTCTCGTGCCGCTTCTTCGGCGTCGTCACATGGTAGTAGTTGGAGATGCCCTTGTAGGGGCAGCGCGAGATGTAGCGGCTGGGCGCAAACATATCGAGGCGAGTGTCGGAGATCGGCAGGTAGTGCCGAACCGGATGTCCGGTCTCGAACAGGAACACGCCGCGCCGTGAATCGGCCACCTGCTCGCCGTCGAGGATCACCTGCACCCGCCGCGACGAAGGCAGGCAGTCGACGCGGCGGAACGGGTCGCGGGCATGGACGAAGATCTCTTCGTCCTCTTCAAACCAGTGGGTCATCTTCGGCCAGTAGAAGGAGATGTAGTCCTGGATCGGCGGACAGCCCTTGACGGGGTCGAGGTAGCGCCAGGCGCCGTCCTCGACCAGCGTGATGCCGGTGTTGAGCGAATAGTGCGTGGCGACACCCTTGAACGGGTCCTCCGTCGTCGTGTGGCTGGGCAACAGGAACTCCTCGCGCACATCGCTCATCGGGAAGTAATAGACCGGCAGATGGTCGCTCTCCTGGAACACCAGCGCCTTGGTGGTGTCGGCGACGATCATCGGTCCCACCTGCACCCTGATCCGCTTGGGCGAGGGCATGGTGAAGGCGACATAGCCCGGTTCGAACTCGTACTGCACGATGCCGTCGAGGATCGGGAAATGCGGCCCGCGGCCGCGCAGATGGGGCTTGCGAATGGTCGTCGTCCTCTTCTCGTCGTTTGCCGCCGGGCCCTTGCGCGCGGTCACGGTCATGGCGCCACCGATACACGATCGAGCAGCAGGCCGGCGGCGATCGGCGGCACCCCGCTGACAGTCTTGCGCACCGGCACCAGCAGGTCCGGGAAATAGCTGAAGATCACCGGCGTTTCGTCGAGCAGCAGCTTCTGGATGTCGGAAGCGGCCTTGCGCTGGGCATCGAGGTCGAGCGCCTTGAGATAGCCGGTGACCAGCCCGTCATAGGTCGCGTTCTTGAAATGCGCCGCGTTCCACGGACCGTCGCTGACGAGCGGGCTTTTCAGGAAGACGTTCGGCATGCTGCGATGCGCGTAGTCGGTGATGCCGAGCGGGCTGTCCAGCCAGTCCGACTGGCCGAACACCGCCTTGCCGTAATATTTGTCCTGATCTTCGATGTTGAGCGCAATGCGCGCGCCGATCTCCTTGGCGAAGTTCTGGAACAGCTGCGCGTAGCCCGGGATGTCGGAATAGCGCAGCGTCGTCAGCGTCATGTCGAAGCCGCCGCCAAGGCCGGCCGCCTCCATCAGCTGCTTGGCCTTGGCGATGTCCTGCGTGCGCTGGGCAATCGATTTGTCAGTGACCGGGAAGGCCGGCGCGAACGGGCTGTCATTGCCGGTCGCCGCCATGCCGCGGCAGAGTCCGTCGACCAGCTTGGAGCGGTCGATGCACAGAGCCAGCGCCTGGCGCACGCGCTTGTCGGTGAAGGGCGCCATGTCGCATCGCATATGCAGCTGGCGATGCGCGGTCGACGCCACGCGCAGCACCGTTATGTCGGGATTGCCCAGCACCACCTGGCTGACGTCGAGCGGGATGGCGTCGAGCACGTCGACCTCGCCCGCCTGCAGCGCGAGAATCCGCGGCTGCACGTCGCCATAGAACTTGAATTCCAGCCGGTCGGGCAGCGCCTTCTCGCCCCAGTAATCGGCATTGCGCACGAAGGTCGCGCCGACCTTCGGCGTGTAGCTTTCGAGCCGGAACGGACCGGTGCCCTCGAAGGTCTTCTCGTAGTCGCCCTTGTAGCTCGCCGGCAGGATGACGGCGTTGTAATTGTCGATCGACACCGAATAGGGGAAGCTGCCGTTCGGCGCGTCGAGATGGAATTCGACCGTGTGGTCGTCGACCTTGCGCGTGCCGCCTTTCGACAGCAGGCCCTTGAACACCGAGAGAGCGTTGGACGGGCCGTTCGGATCGGCAAGGCGATCGAAGGTCGCCACGACGTCGTCGGCCTTGAAGTCCTCGCCATTGTGGAATTTCACGCCCTTGCGCAGCTTGAAGGTCCACACGCTGCCATCGGCATTGGGCGACCAGCTTTCGGCCAGCACCGGCTTCAGCGTCAGGTCGGGCTGCGTCACGCACAGGAACTCGGACGTCTGGAAGGCGAGCTGGTAGCTGCCGCTGTCGTAGAAGGTCACCGGATCGATGGCGCCGCCGGGCACGGCGATGCCGGCGCGCACCGTGCCGCCCGGCTTGCCCTCGGCGCGCGCCTGCGGAGCGCCAAGGCCAACCGCCGAAGCGATGCCGCCGAGGAAAGGCAGCGACAGGCCGAGCACGCTGCCATGGCGCAGGAATTCGCGCCGGCCGATCCTGCCGGCGAGCAATTCGTCGATAGCGGAATTTTCGAT
>NZ_RZRX01000163.1:0-14600 GCF_003997405.1 Mesorhizobium sp. M2A.F.Ca.ET.042.01.1.1 | reverse complement strand
CGGCAGACCAGCCGGCGGTCACGCGCGATGCTTCGCCGGCAAAACAGGTGGTGTGACCTGGACAGATCATCTTCGTCGCCCATGTCGGATCGTCGAACGTCCAGCCCGTATCGCCAACGATCGAAACTGACGCCGCGGACCGGGTCTGGCCATAAGCCAGGCCACCGGTCCCGAAGACCAGCAGGCGCTCGTCCGGCAGATAGCCGACCCGGGCGCGCGCCGTGCCGAACCAGTCGAGCCGCTGCGACGAGCTGGCGCCAAGCCTCACTCCCTGCGGGCCCTTGTCGGGTTCCACATACTCCGTGCCGCCCCCGATGTCGGACAATTGAAGGTCGGTTTCGAGGCCGATCAGCCATTTGGAGCCGATTTGCCAGTTGTGCCCGAGCTGCACGCCGCCGGTGATGCCCGAGGTGGTCGAGGACTGCGAATAGACCAGCGGCTGGCTGAACGGATCGAACTCCGGGTCGAGGTTATAGGCATAGGCCATCAGGTTCTCGATGAACTCCGTGCCCGCTCCGGGGCCTGTGCCGGTCGTCCAGTAGTCGGACAGGCCGTCGCCGGTGAAATCCGCGCTTGGCCGGCCCCAGCCATAGCCGAGATTGACGCCGCCATACCATCCGCTCCAGTCATAGGCGGACGTGGCGGCCGGAGCAGATCCACCCGAGCTCGCATTGTCGGCGAGGGCTGGCGAGGACAAGATGGCCGCGATACAGCCGGCAAAGATAAATCTCATGCGAAATCCCGGTTTCCGTTGGTTCTCCGCACTGGTGGCCGATCTCTCGCGCCTCGTCTTGGAAGCATGGGCTTTCGCATTGGACAGGCGGGCGCAATTGGAAGACGCCAGCAAATTGTGACGTATCGGCAACGGTCAAATGCTCGGCGGATCGCGACTTGGAACCGGGAGCCCTATCCTGGGACTGGCAGGCTCCATCGACGATTTTCCCCTTGAGAAAAGGAATGATTTCCGTGTTGGATGGGCTTCGGGTGCCTCTGGCGCGCGTCGCGTCCGGCAAGGGTTTGATTGGGGGCGGCCGTCAGGCCAATGCAGAAGATCGATTTTTCGTCCGACAGCCTGCCAGCGCATCTGAGCGACAAGGATCGCTTTCGCCTCTGGCGCGACATGTGGATGGAGCAGCTTGGCGATGCCGAGATCAGGCATGCCGAGGACAAGCGTTTCGCGACGGCGACGAAGATGCGCTTCCTCGGCGACCTTCGCGTCGGCCTGTTCGAGACCACGACCGAGTATTATGTGCGCACGCGCCGGCATGTCGCCAACGACCGCGACGATATTTTCGTGGGGTTCTATCGCAGCCCCAGGCCGCAGGTCTGGTCCGTCGCCGATTGCGATCTGTCGCTGCAGCGCGGCAACGGCATCGCCTACAACGTCGCCCAGCCCTGCCGCAGTTTCACCGACGGCGTCACGTCCTGGGTCCTGGCCTCCATCCCTCGCGCCGCATTGCTCAGACAGGTGCCGCATGCCGACGATCGCCCGGTGACGCGGCTCGACCCGGCAAGTCCCGCCGTGCGCCATCTGGAGCGCACGATCGACTTCCTGCTGCAATCCGAGGAGCTGGATCGAGAGCCGGCGCTGTCGCGCCAGGCCGGAACGGCGCTGGCCGACCTGATCGTGCTGGCGCTGGGGGCCAGGGGCGATGCCGCGGACATCGCCATCGGCCGCGGGCTGCGCGCGGCGCGGCTGCGCGAGGCTCTGGCGGTGATCGAAGCGCGTTTCGCCGACCCGGCGCTGTCGACGGAGACGGTGGCGCGCGCGGTCGGGCTTTCGCGCCGCTATCTCAACGCGCTTTTGCTCGAAAGCGGGCGCACCTTTGCCGAGCGCGTCCTGGAACTGCGGCTGCAAAAGGCATGCGCCATGCTGTCGGATGTCCGCAACGACGCCACCAAGGTGAGCGACATCGCTTTGGCCGCCGGGTTCAACGATGTGTCCTACTTCAACCGGCGGTTCCGGGTGCGGTTCGGCGCCTCACCCACGCAATATCGCGGGGGATAGCTTCCGGGCGCTGGCTGTCGCGTCAGGCGGGTACCCGATCCGCCGAGCCCGCCATGTCGTCCAGGATCGGGCAGTCCGGCCGGTCGTCGCCGTGGCAGGCGTGGATCAGCTTCTGCAGCGTCGAGCGCATCGACTGCAATTCACGCACCTTTTCCTCGATCGCCCTAACATGGGCGGCGGCGATCTCGCGCACGTCGTGGCTGGCGCGGTCGCGATCCTGATAGAGCGCCATAAGCTGCCTGCAATCGTCGATTGAGAAACCGAGATTGCGTGCGCGCCGCAGGAAGGCGAGGCGGTGGACATCCTCGCCGGAATAGTCGCGATAGCCATTGTCGGCCCGCGCCGGACGGATCAGGCCGATCTCCTCATAGTAGCGGATGGTCTTGGCCGGCAGGCCGGAACGTTCGGCGGCGTCTCCGACATTCATGGCGCTCTCCTCGAGTCCCTGGCGGCCCTTGAAGCCGCCCATTGATTTTGTTTCACAATCCTGTGAGGCCTGTTGCGGAAATGCCGCAGTTCGGCATCTACCGTGAGGTAAGGCCTTGCATATAGGCAGTGCGCGCTTGGCAAGCAAAAGAAATGCCAGCATGAATGATGGCAAGAAAGCGGCCGACTCGAGCCGCTGATACAGAGACAGGGCGTCGGACCTTTTCATGCGCTTGAAGTCGTTTGCAATTCTCGCCGCCCTTGCGCTGTCGACCGCGGTCAGCGGCTGCAGCACCATCGGCGGGCAGTTGTTCACCAACAACTATGGCGCGATGACCGATGCCGGCTATCAGCTGCCGCGCATCCCGATCGAGAAGGTGCCCGCCAGGTACCACCGGCAGGAAGTGCGCTATGACACTTCGGAAAAGCCGGGCACCATCATTGTCGATACTCAGAACAAGTTTCTCTACTTCATCGAGGGCGACGGCATGGCGATGCGCTACGGCATCGGCGTCGGCCGCGAGGGATTCGAGTGGCACGGCACCGCCCATATCGCGCTGAAGCGCGAATGGCCGACCTGGACGCCGCCTTCGCAGATGATCAAGCGCCAGCCCGAGCTCGCCAAGTTCGCCGGCGGCATGGAACCGGGCCTGAAGAACCCGCTCGGCGCGCGCGCCATGTACCTCTTCAACAAGGGCGGCGACATGGGTTACCGCCTGCATGGCAGCCCGGAATGGTTCTCGATCGGCAAGGCGATGTCGTCGGGCTGTATCCGGCTGATGAACCAGGACATTATCGACCTCTACGACCGCACGTCGGTCGGCGCCAAGGTCATCGTGATGTAGGCATAAAGTTTCGCAGGCGGACCGTCTAGGCAACAACAAGACGTCCTGAAAACAGAAAACCGGGCTGTTGGGGCCCGGTTTTTTGTTTCAGCGATCAGCGATTTTTGCCGGTTGCGCGACAGGCGGGAGGAAGTCTCAGGCGACCTGTTCGACCTGCTGGACCTCGGGAACGAAGTGGCGAAGCAGGTTCTGGATGCCGTGCTTCAAAGTCGCCGTCGACGACGGGCAGCCGGCGCAGGCGCCCTTCATGTGCAGGAACACGATGCCGTTCTCGAAGCCGCGGAAGGTGATGTCGCCGCCGTCCTGGGCAACCGCCGGGCGCACGCGCGTGTCGAGCAGTTCCTTGATGGTCAGCACCAGTTCTTCGTCGGCCTTGTCGTAGAACTCGCCGGTCCCGCCGGCTTCGCTCGCCGGGGCAGCCGCGGCCATGACCGGGGCGCCGGACATGAAGTGTTCCATGATGGCGCCGAGGATGGCGGGCTTCAGATGCTGCCAGTCGGGCCCGTCCTTGGTGACGGTGATGAAATCATAGCCGAAGAAAACGCCGGTGACGCCCGGGATCTCGAACAGGCGGCCGGCCAGCGGCGAGGCCTCCGCCGCGGCTTCGGCGTTGCGGAAATCGGCTGTGCCTTCGCGCAGCACTTCCTTGCCCGGCAGGAATTTCAGCGTCGCCGGGTTCGGCGTCGATTCGGTCTGGATGAACATGGGTATCTCCAGGCCCTTCCTGGGCCGATAGTTTGGAATAATTCTAAATAGGCTCTATCGGCTGGACATTCAAGCGAAACGCGTCGCTGGAACGGCTGGCTGGCGGAATGTTTTTCGACCCTCATCCACTTGAGATGTGTTGAGGTTCAGGTCAAGCCGAGTCGAGACGGTGGTTTTCGAGAACCGGAGCGGAGCGTACTTCAAGTACATGAGCACCGGAAGCGCAGAAAACCGCCATTCGCAGACCGGCCTCACCTGAATATCAGCACATCTCAGGCGAGGCTGTCGATCTCCTCATCCGACAGATTCTGCGGCACCACCGTGACAGGAATTGGGAAAGCCGCCCCCCGGCCGGCAACCGCGCTGACCAGCGGCCCCGGGCCTTCCTTGCCGGCGCCGGCGGCCAGCACCAGAATGGCGATGTCCTGGTCGTCCTCGATGAGCTTGTGGATCTCGTCGGTTGGCTTGCCCTCGCGCACCACCAGTTCCGGCTCGATGCCGACGCTCTGGCGCACTTTGTTGGCGTGGCCGTCGAGGGCTCCGCGCGCCGTCGCGTTTGCTTCCTCGCGCATGATCTTTTCCACGCCCAGCCAGTGCTGGAAGTCGTCAGGCTCTATGACATAGAGCAGCACCAGCACGCCGTTGGTGTGCTGCGCCCGCTTCGAGGCGTAGGCGACCGCACGCTCGCATTCGGGCGTGTCGTCGATGATCGCCAGGAATTTGCGGCGATGGCCGGCTTCGCGGCTGAGGCGTTTGGAGACCATGTCTATCTGCTCGGTATCAATTCGGCCGCAATCTGCCACCGCCGCGAACCGGCGGCAAGCCGCCGGCCGGCGTGGCGATGGTCCCGGAGCAATTCCAGGAAAAGTGTGAAGCGGTTTCCCGTCCGGAATTGCGTCGAAACAACTATTAGACCGGTCGGTCAGTCCTGCAGCAGGCCGATGATGTCGCGCACCGTCTTCATCGTGCCCTCGGCGATGGCGCGGGCCCGGTCGCCGCCGTCCTTGAGCACGGCGTCGACATAGGCGCGGTCGCCCTGGATGCGGCGCATCTCCGAAGCGATCGGCGCCAGCTTCTCGACCGCAAGGTCGGCCAGCGCCGGCTTGAACACGGAAAACTGCTGGCCGCCATATTCCTTCAGCACGTCTTCCTTCGAGATTTCGGCGAGGCCGGCATAGATGCCGACGAGGTTTTCGGCCTCGGGCCGGCTTTCCAGCCCGTCGATCTCGCTTGGCAAGGCTTCGGGGTCGGTCTTGGCCTTGCGGATCTTCTTCGAGATGGTGTCGGCATCGTCGGTCAGGTTGATGCGCGACAGGTCCGACGGGTCGGATTTCGACATCTTCTTGGAACCGTCGCGCAGGCTCATGATGCGCGCCGCCGGACCGCCGATGACCGGTTCGGTGATCGGGAAATAGCCGTTCACGGTCTCCTCGCCGACCTGCATTTCGACGCCGACGCCAAGGGCTGCGATCTTCTCGGAGAAGTCGTTGTTGAACTTCTGCGCGATGTCGCGGGTGAGCTCCAGATGCTGCTTCTGGTCCTCGCCCACCGGCACATGGGTGGCGCGGTAGAGCAGGATGTCGGCGGCCATCAGGCTCGGATAGGCGAGCAGGCCGAGCGAGGCGTTCTCACGGTCCTTGCCGGCTTTGTCCTTGAACTGCGTCATCCGGTACATCCAGCCGATGCGCGCCACGCAGTTGAAGATCCAGGCAAGCTCGGCGTGCTGGATGACCCGCGACTGGTTGAAGACGATGTGCTTCTTCGGGTCGATGCCGGAGGCCAGGAACGCAGCGGTGATCGAGCGGGTCTGGTCGGCAAGGTCCTGGTGCACGAGCTGCGCCGTCAGCGAATGCATGTCGACGACGCAATAGATGCAGTCGGACTGTTCCTGGAGGGCGACGAATTTCTTGATGGCGCCGAGATAGTTGCCGAGATGCAGATTGCCGGTCGGCTGGACGCCCGAAAAGACAAGTGGCTTGAAGGCGGACATGAGTTCCTCATGGCTTGTGGAGGGCCGTCTAAGCATGATTCCAAAAAGTTGCAGACTTTTTGGAGCCAATCATGCGGCTGGAAACCGCGCGCGGCGAAAGTCTTTCGACGGCGCGCTTATGAACGAAGGGCGCGACGTGATCAAGACCGGTGTTGCTGCAAGCCTGCTTGGATTATTCGTCCAGGCTGGTCTTCGGTTCGGGCGGCGCGGATTTTGCCTCGCCCCGCTTCACGTTCCTGCGGATCATGCCGAAATCGGCGCCGCCGGTGCCGAAGGCGGCGATGAAGTAGAGCGCCGCACCCCCGCCGACCAGTGCGAACAGCGTCGTAGCCTTCACCACCAGGGGGGAGCCGGGCCCGAGCCTTGCGGCGAAGTAGTGCTCGGCGAAGTAAAGCGCGGTCGCCATGATCACCGCCGACAGCACCAGCCTTGGAATGCGCTTCAAGAGCGGGATGTCGCGGCCCCAATGTCCGCGCCGGATCAGCATGGCGAGCAGCATCAGCGCGTTGACCCAGCCGGCGACGGCCGAGGCCACCGCGATGCCCGGCGCGCCCATGGACGGGAACAGGGTGAGCGCCGTGGCGACGTTCACGCCGACCGAGATGGCTGCGAAGATCATCGGCGTGCGCGTGTCCTCGCGCGCGAAATAGCCTGGCGTGAAAGCCTTGATCAGCACGAAGGCGGGCAGGCCGAGGCCGAAGATCGCCAGGATCGAGGCGACGATCGGCGTCGAGTGGTTGGCGGCAAACGCCCCGCGCTCATAGACCAGCCGCACGATCGGTTCGGACATGACCCAGAGCGCCGCCGCCGCCGGCAGCGTCATGAACAGCGTGAACTCGACCGAGCGGTTCTGCAGGTTCGCGGCCTCGACGAGGTTGCCCGATTTCAGCGCCCGCGACAGTTCCGGCAACAGCACGATGGCGACGGCCACGCCGACGGCGCCGAGCGGCAGTTGGTAGATGCGGTCGGCATAGGCGAGCGACGAGACCGCGCTGTTCTGCGCCGAGGCGATCGCTGTGCCGATCAGCTGGTTGATCTGGGTGATGCCGCCGGTGATCGCCGCCGGCAGCGCCAGGATCAGCAGCCGCTTGACGTTGGGCGTCATCTTCGGCCGGCGAAAGCCGATCGAGATGCCGGCATGGCGCACCGCTATCCAGACGATGGCGAGCTGCACGATGCCCGCCGCCAGCACGCCCCAGGACAGGCCGAAGCCGACATCATGCGCGTCCAGCCCGTGATACCAGGCGTAACCCAGCACCGCGATCAGGATGATGTTGAGGAAGGCGGGCGCGATCGCCGCCGCGAAATAGCGGCGCAGCGAGTTCAGCATGCCGGCCATCATGGCGCCGAGCGACATGCAGATGAGATACGGGAACATGATCGTGGCGAGCGTGACGGTCGTCTCGAACTTGCCCGGAATGTCGGCAAAGCCCGGCGCCACCAGGTAGCGCACGATCAGCGGCATCGCCAGTTCCATGGCGATCGTCAGCGCCAGCAGCGCCGAGAACAGCACGCCGAACACTTCCTCCGAGAAGCGCTTGGCGCCCTCATTGCCATGCTGCTCGATCTCCTTGGCGAAGAGCGGCACGAAAGCGGCGTTGAACGCGCCTTCGGCGAACAGCCGGCGAAAAGTGTTGGGGAACTGGAAGGCGGCGTTGAAGGCGTCGGCGACCGGCCCGGTGCCGAGCGCTGCCGCCATCAGCATCTCGCGGCCGAAACCCAGCGCGCGGCTCATCAGCGTGCCGGAAGCGACGGTGGCGAATTTCTTGACGAGGCTCATGCCGGGGATGACTGCCAGGGAAATTGCGTCAAATGGATGGTCACTCGGCCGCCGCCTTGGCCTTGCCGCTGCGTTCCGACGAATTGCCTTCCAGCGTATCGACTAGCCGCTTGTGGATGGTGGCCGTGCGCGTCGGGCTGTCGATCTTCTGTCCGGTGAGGTCGGTGACATAGAATGTGTCGATGACCTTCTCGCCGAAGGTGGTGATATGCGCCGAAGCGATGTCGAGCGACAGGTCGGAGAGCGTCCCCGTGATCTCGGACAGCAGGCCCGGCCGGTCCAGCCCCTCGACCTCGATCACCGAGAAACGGTTGGACAGTGTGTTGCGGATCTCGGCCCGCGGCGGAATCTTGAATACCTTGGCGCCGCGCTTCGGCTTGGTGCGCTTCTCGATCATCTCGGGCAGCCAGCTCTTGCCGGAAAGCACGTCCTCGATCAGCCGGCCGACCCGCTCGGCGCGGCGGCGCTCGTCCTCGTCGAGATCGAACTCCCTCGAGATCAGGATGGTGTCCAGCGCGCGCCCGTCGGAAGTGGTGAAGATCTGCGCGTCGACGATGTTGCCGCCGGCCGCGGCGCAAGCCCCGGCGATGATCGAAAGCAGGCGCGGATGGTCCGGCGCCAGCACGGTGATCTCGGTCACCGCCTCGAATTCATGTGTCTTGACCATGGTCGCGAGCTTCTTGCCCGCCGCATCCGCCTCACGGATGAATTCGGCGTGGCGCAGCTGGTCGTTGAGGTCGACCGTCAGCAGATAGTTCTCATAGTGCTGCGCGACATAGCGCTTGCGCTCCTTGGCCGGCCAGGCCGCGAGCGCCTTGGCCAGCCGCTCACGCGCGGCGGCGGTGCGTTGCGCACGCGACACTTCCGAGAAGCCGCCGGTCAGCAGCAACTCGGTCTCGTAATAGAGCGTGCGCAGCAACTGGCCTTTCCAACCGTTCCACACACCCGGCCCGACGCCGCGTATGTCGCAGACAGTGAGGACCAGAAGCAGCTTCAGCCGCTCGACCGACTGCACGATCGAAGCGAAATCCTCGATCGTCTTGCGGTCGTTGAGGTCGCGCGTCTGCGCCGTCATCGACATGACAAGGTGGTTCTCGACCAGCCAGGCGACGGTTTCGGTGTCGGCCGCCGACAGCCCCATATGCGGGCAGATGCGCCGCGCGATCCTGGCGCCGGCCTCCGAATGGTCCTCCGGCCGGCCCTTCGCGATGTCGTGCAGCAGCACCGCGACATAAAGCGCTTCGCGGCTCTTCTTCAGCCCCGGCATCAGCGAATGCGCCAGCGGGTGAATCTTCTCGCCATCGCCACGCTCGATCTCGGCCAGCACGCCGATGCAGCGGATCAGATGCTCGTCCACCGTGTAGTGGTGGTACATCGAGAACTGCATCATGGCGACGATCTTGCCGAAGTCGGGGATCAGCCTGCCGAGCAGCCCGGCCTCGTTCATGCGCCTGAGATTGAGCTCGGCGTTGCGGTCCGAGGTCAATATGTCGAGGAACAGCCGGTTGGCCTCCTCGTCGCGCCGAAGCGACTTGTTGACCAGGCCGAGCGAGCGGGTGAGCAGCTTCAGCGCGTCGGGGTGGAACTCCAGCCCATGCTTGTCGGCGAACCAGAACAACCTCAGCAGGTTGACCGGGTCGCGTTCGAACACGCCATCGTCGGCGATGTTGATGCGGTGGTTGTCGACAATGAAATCGGACGTGCCGGCAAGCTTGCGCTTGCGCCGCTGGAAAGTGAGGAAGATGCGGTTGAAGCCCGGCACATGCTTGGCTTGCTCTTCTTCGAGCGCGGCGCAGAAGATGCGGGTGAGGTCGCCGACATCCTTGGCGACGAGGAAATAGTGCTTCATGAAGCGCTCGACCGCCGACAGGCCGGGATGCGTCGTATAGCCCAGACGTTCGGCGATCTCGCGCTGGATGTCGAAATGCAGCCGCTCTTCCGCCTTGCCGGTGAGGAAGTGCATGTGACAGCGCACCGCCCACAGAAAATCCTCGGCCTTCTGGAACTCGCGATACTCGGCTTGGGTGAAGACGCCCTTCTCGACCAGCTCCTCGCCGGTGCGCACGCGATAGAAATATTTGCCGATCCAGAACAGTGTCTGCAGGTCGCGCAGGCCGCCCTTGCCGTCCTTGACATTGGGCTCGACCAGATAGCGGCTTTCGCCGGCCTTGGCGTGGCGCTCGTCGCGCTCGGCAAGCTTGGCCTGCACATATTCCGGCCCGGTCGTGCGCACCACCTCGTGGTCGAAGCGGGTGAGCAGTTCTTCATAGAGCTTCTGTTCGCCCCACAGGAAACGCGCCTCGAGGATCGAGGTGCGGATGGTGATGTCGCTGCGCGACAGCCTCAGGCAGTCCTCGATGTTGCGGGTGGCGTGGCCGACCTTCAGCCCCATGTCCCACAGCATGTAGAGCATATACTCCACGATCTGCTCGCCCCATGGCGTCTGCTTGTAGGGCAGCAGGAACAGGAGGTCGATGTCGGAGCCCGGCGCCAGCGTGCCGCGGCCGTAGCCGCCGACCGCCACGACCGCCATGCGCTCGGCCACCGAACGGTTCTTGACCCGGTAGACATGGGTGGCGGCGAAATCATAGAGCGCCCGGATCAGCTCATCCATCAGATGCGAGAGCCGCTCGGCGCAGGCATTGCCGCCGCCATCCTCCTTGAGCATGGCCTCGGCGATCTTGCGCCCCTCCGCCAGCCTGGCTTTGAGCAATTGGAGCACGGCAGTGCGAACCGCCGGTCCCGAACCGTCGCCGGCGCTTGCCGACGTCAGCGCGGTCAAGTCGCGGCGCAAGGCGTCGCCATCGATGATTTCGTTGAGTTTCAGGGAGATCTTTGCCATTCGGCGGCGTCTATAGCCTGTTTTCTTCGCGCTGTGTATGGGGCTGGCGCACGCGTTTCCGATGGCGCGCGATTGATGCAGCGCTAGGCCAAACGACCAGAATCTCCGAAAGTCGAAACTGGCCCTTGACCTTCCAGTAGCTGGAAGGACTACCTCCGCCTCAATTCGAGTTTCCGAGGCATTGCTGATGACCCATTCCGACCACAACCATCATCACTCGCATGGCGCATCCTGCTGCTCCGCGAAAACTGCAGCGTCCGCGGCCGAAGCTGTGATTCGCGATCCTGTCTGCGGCATGACGGTCGATCCGGCGGCCGGCAAGCCGACAGCCGAGCACGGCGGACGAACCTTTCATTTCTGCAGCGAGCGCTGCCGCACGAAGTTCGTAGCCGAGCCGGAGAGCTACCTGACGGCCACCGATCCTGTCTGCGGCATGAGCGTCGATCGCGCCAGTGCCAGGCACTTTGTACGTCATGATGGCAAGGGCTTCTATTTCTGCTCGGCCGCTTGCCAAGGCAAGTTCGAGGCGGAGCCGGCAAAATACCTTGCCGGCCGGCCCGAGCCGCAGCCGATGCCGAAGGGAGCGCGGTACACCTGCCCGATGCACCCTGAAATCATCCGCGACAAGCCCGGCTCCTGCCCGATCTGCGGCATGGCGCTGGAGCCGATGGGCGTGCCGACCGGCGATGAAGGCCCGAATCCCGAGCTGGTCGATTTCACGCGCCGGTTCTGGGTCAGCGCGGCGCTTTCCGCTCCTCTCCTGATCTTTGCCATGGCGCCGATGCTGGGCCTCAGCTTCGAAAGTCTCATCGACGGCCGGACGAAGACATGGGTAGAGCTGGCGCTGGCGAGCCCGGTGGTGCTTTGGGCGGCGTTTCCGTTCTTCCATCGCGGCTGGGAATCGGTTGTCAACCGCAGCCCCAATATGTGGACACTGATTTCGCTGGGCGTGGGCGCTGCCTATCTCTACAGCGTGGTCGCCGCCCTTTTTCCCGACATCTTCCCGCATCAGTTCCGCGGCCATGACGGCGCCGTGCCGGTCTATTTCGAGGCTGCCGCCGTCATCGTCGCGCTTGTCTTCCTCGGTCAGGTGCTGGAACTCAGGGCCCGCGAGCGCACCGGCTCGGCCATTCGCGCGCTCCTCGACCTTGCCCCGAAGACGGCGCGTCTGATCGGCGCCGACGGTTCCGAGAAAGATGTGCCGCTCGACAGCGTGCAGACCGGCGATCGGCTGCGCATTCGTCCGGGCGACGCCGTTCCGGTCGACGGCACCGTGCTGGAAGGTCGCTCGGCGATCGATGAATCGATGATCACGGGCGAGCCGCTGCCGGTCGAAAAGACGGAAGGCTCCGTGCTTACCGGCGGCACGCTGAACAAAAACGGCTCGCTGGTCATGCGCGCCGAGAAGGTCGGCGCCGAGACCACGCTGTCGCGCATCGTCGAGATGGTCGCCAAGGCGCAGCGGTCGCGCGCGCCGATCCAGGGGCTGGCCGACCGCGTGTCCTTCTATTTCGTACCGGCCGTGGTGCTGGTCGCCATCATCGCCTTCGTCGCCTGGGCTCTCCTCGGCCCAGAGCCCAGCCTGATCTTCGCCATCGTCTCGGCGGTGTCGGTGCTGATCATCGCCTGTCCCTGCGCGCTCGGTCTGGCGACGCCGATGTCGATCATGACGGCGACCGGACGCGGCGCGCATGCCGGCGTGCTCATCAAGGAGGCGGCGGCGCTGGAGCGTTTCGCCTCGGTCGACACGCTGATTGTCGACAAGACCGGCACGCTGACCGAAGGCAAGCCGCGGCTTACCGATGTCGTCGCGGCCGGAGATATTGACGAGAACGAGCTGTTGGGCCTCGCGGCCGCGCTCGAAAAGGGTTCGGAGCATCCGCTGGCCGAAGCGATCGTTGAGGGCGCCGCCGCGCGCGGCCTGAAGCTGGCCGATGCGGTCGACTTCGAGGCCGTCACCGGCAAGGGCGTCTCGGGCACGGTTTCCGGCAGGAAGGTTGCGCTCGGCAATGCGGCGATGATGGCGGACCTCGGCGTCGAAACGCCGGCGGCCAATGCCGAGGCGATGCAGGCCGAGGGCAAGACGGCCATGTTCGTGGCCGTCGACGGCGCATTCGCCGGCATCGTCGCCGTTGCCGATCCCGTGAAGGCAACGACGGCCGAGGCGATCAAGGCCCTGCATGACAGAGGTCTGAGGATCATCATGGCAACCGGCGACAACGAGCGCACGGCAAAAGCGATCGCCGGCAAGCTTGGCATCGACGAGGTCCGCGCCGGCCTGCTGCCGGATGAGAAGGGTGCGCTGGTCGAGCAACTGCGCGCGAGCGGCGCTGGCGTGGCCATGGCCGGAGACGGCGTCAACGATGCGCCGGCGCTGGCCGGCGCCGATGTCGGCATCGCCATGGGCACCGGCGCCGATGTCGCGGTCGAAAGCGCCGGCATCACGCTGGTCAAGGGCGACCTCAACGGCATCGTCAGGGCGCGCACGCTGGCCCAGGCGACGATCCGCAACATCCGCCAGAACCTGTTCTTCGCCTTCCTCTACAACGTGCTCGGCGTGCCGGTCGCGGCCGGCGTGCTCTATCCGCTCACCGGCACGCTTCTGTCGCCGATGATAGCGGCGGCGGCGATGAGCCTGTCGTCGGTGTCGGTCATTACCAATGCTCTGCGGCTGAGGACGTTGAAACTCTGAACGAAGCTCCCAGATACGAACCTCAACCACAAGGAGACCTTGAATGACCCTGGCCAAGAAAATCGTGCTGCTTTTGATGGCGGTGGGAATGCTGCTTGCCGTCTTCCTCGAGAGCGTGCCGGCCTCGTCCGAGGAGATGAAGCACGACATGTCCAAGATGGCGATGGGCGCCCAGAGCCCGGCCACGGCGGGCTATGAGGCGGCGATGAAGAAGATGCACAAGGACATGGCGATCAAATACACCGGCAATGCCGATGTCGATTTCGTCCGTGGCATGATCCCGCATCATCAGGGCGCCATCGACATGGCCAAGGTGGTGATCGCCAACGGCAAGGATCCGGAAATCCGCAAGCTCGCCGAAGGCGTGGTCAAGGCGCAGGAAGCCGAGATCAAGCAGATGCAGGACTGGCTCGCCAAGCACCCGGCGAAGTAGCCGCTCCCGGGAAATCCAGGCGGCCACGCGGCTTTGGTCTGGATTTCCGCTTTTGGCTGTGCTGCGATCCAAGCCCCCGCGGAGGAAGCCATGCCGTCAACAGTCAGAACCCTCAAGCTGCCGTCCGGTGAGGCCGTTCCGGTGCTGGGCCAGGGCACCTGGAAGATGGGGGAGGACCGCAGGCGCCGCACCGATGAAGTCGCGGCGCTGAAGCTTGGGCTGGACCTCGGTATCATACTGATCGATACCGCTGAAATGTATGCCAGCGGCGGCGCCGAGGAGGTGGTGGCGGAGGCCATCGCCGGGCGCCGCGACGAGACATTTCTGGTTTCCAAGGTGCTGCCGACCAATGCGTCGCGCGCCGGCGTGAAGCGAGCCTGCGAGAACAGCCTGAAGCGGCTTTCCACCGACCGGATCGATCTCTATCTGCTGCATTGGCCGGGCAGCGTGCCGCTATCCGAAACCGTCGAGGCCTTCGAAACCTTGAAGAGGGAAGGCAAGATCCGCCACTGGGGCGTCAGCAATTTCGACACCGACGAGATGGAGGACCTGGTCGGTCTGCCCTCGGGCAGCAACGTCCAGACCAATCAGATCCTCTACAATCTCTCGCGGCGCGGGCCGGAATTCGACTTGGCACCCTGGAGCCTGAAGCGCGGCATCCCGCTGATGGCCTATTCGCCGGTGGAGCAGGGTGCGCTCGCACGGAATGCTCGGCTCGAAGCCGTAGCTTCGCGCCACAACGCCACCGCCGCCCAGATCGCGCTCGCTTGGGTGATGGCGCAGCCCGGCGTCATGGCCATTCCAAAGGCCGGCCGTCAGGAGCATGTCCGCCAGAACGTCGCCGCGCTCGACATCAAGCTGACGCGCGAAGATTTCGCC
>NZ_RZRX01000162.1:0-14613 GCF_003997405.1 Mesorhizobium sp. M2A.F.Ca.ET.042.01.1.1 | reverse complement strand
ACCGAGGACAAGCCGAAGCGTGCAGGCTGGTGGCAGCGCAAGGGCTTTTTCTAGGCCTTTCAATCTTCTAAGCTAAGCAGCTAACAAAATCCCGCGCCATCCGGCGCGGGATTTTTGCTATGGGTGTGGCCGAATTGGAAACACTCTGTGTGGCGCTTCACCTACCGCAATTTTAGCATCTCGCCGTCTTTGTAAATCAAAGCGGCTTCTCGGTTGGCTTTCATGTGACTGCGGGCGAACTTGTGGCAGCGTTCGTCCGTGTTGATTTGGCGCTCTACCCAACGTCGCCAATGAGGATCCGATAGTGCGATGCGCTCGGCCTCAAGAATGCTTGCGCCTTGGCGGAAGCGTAGCTCCTTAATATGCAATATCCACCGATTTCGATCTTCCATGTGCCACCTCCCACCTCATTCATCCTATGGCGCGAAGATCGACCAGTTCATCATCCGCGCGAGCTTCTCGAGCGCGATCGAGCCGAGCTTGGAGTTGCCGTTCTCGTTGAGGCCGGGCGACCACACCGCCAGCGAAGCCACGCCGGGCACGATGCCCAAAATGCCGCCGCCGACACCGCTTTTGCCGGGGATGCCCACGTGGAAGGCAAAATCGCCGGAGCCGTCATAGTGGCCGCAGGTCAGCATCAGCGCGCCGATACGGCGTGCCCGCTCGGCCGACACGACCGAATGCCCGGTCGCCGGATTCCTTCCGCTATTGGCGAGGAACCGGCCCGCCATGGCAAGCTGCCGGCAACTCATGGCGATGGCGCAGTGATGGAAATAAACGCCCAGTGCCAGCTCCGGCTCATGATGAAGATTGCCGAAGGATTTCATGTAGTTGGCTAAGGCGAAGTTGCGGTAGCCGGTCGCCCGCTCGGACGCCGCCACTTCGCGATCGATGATGATCGTCTCGTCATCGGCGAGGAACTGGATGAAGCGCAGGATCTCGCCGATCGCCTCGCGCGGCTGATGCCCGGCGAGCAGCACGTCGGAGACGACGATGGCGCCGGCATTGATGAACGGATTGCGCGGGATGCCGTTCTCATGCTCGAGCTGAACGATCGAATTGAACGGATTGCCGGACGGCTCGCGGCCGACTCGCTGCCAGAGCGCATCGCCGATCTTGCCCAGCGCCAGCGTGAGGGTGAAGACCTTCGAGACGCTCTGGATAGAGAAGGGCTGATCGGCATCACCGGCAAGGATGACCCGGCCATCATTGGTCACGGCGGCGATGCCGAATCTCTTCGGATCGACCTTGCCCAATTGCGGGATGTAGGTCGCCACCTTGCCGCGATCGCTACGCTCGGCCATTTCGGCGGCGACTTCCGCCAATGCTTGCTCGAGTTCCGGCATGTCGTCTATTTCAGCCAGCGTTCGATGCGCGCCAGCGCCTCGATCATGTCTTCATGGCTGCCGGCATAGGAAAAGCGCATGGTGCGATGCCCCTGCTGCGGATCGAAATCGCGGCCTGGCGTCGCCGCGACATGCGCCTCGGCCAGCATTTTTCGCGCAAAGGCCATGCTGTCATTGGTGTGACGGGTGACATCGCAGAAGGCGTAGAAGGCGCCGTCCATGGGAGCAGCCAGCGCAAAGCCGAGTTCCGGCAGACGCTTCATCAGAAGGTCGCGATTCCAGGCATAGCGCGCCTTCACCTTTTCGAGTTCCTCCGTGGCCTTGAAGGCCTCGATCGCGGCAATCTGCGACAATTCCGGCGGCGAGATATAAAGGCTCTGGGCGATGCGCTCGACCGGCCGCACCAGTTCATCGGGCAGCACCATCCAGCCGATGCGCCAGCCGGTCATGCAATAGTATTTCGAGAAGGAATTGATCACGATGACGCCGGCGCCATGCGCCAGCGCGGTCACATCGGGCGCCGCATAGGCCAGCCGGTGGTAGATTTCATCGGAGATGACGGCGATGCCGAGTTCCTCGGCCGTCTTCACCAGCGCCGCAAGTTCGTCCGCCGGGATCACCGCACCCGTCGGATTGGCGGGGCTGGCGAACAGCACACCCTTCAGCGGCTTATCGCGATGCGCGCTCTTCAGATGCTCGGCATGCAGATAGGCGTCCGCGCCGAGCTCGATCTCGACGATCTCGATGCCGAGCGCGGCCATGATGTTGCGATAGGCCGGATAGCCGGGCGCGGCGATGGCGACGCGGTCGCCCGGATCGAACATCGCCAGGAAAGCGAGGTTGAAGGCGGCCGACGACCCCGTGGTGACGGCAATGCGCGACGGCGCGACGTCGATCCCGTAATGCTCGCCATAGTGCTCGGCGATCGCCTTGCGCAGATCGGCCAGGCCCAAGGCATCGGTGTAGCCGATGCGGCCGTGCCTGAGGGCCGCGGCCGCCGCTTCGCGGACGCCCGCCGGCGCGGGATCCGACGGCTGGCCGACGGCCATCGACACCACGGGCACGCCGGTGGCCTTCAGCCGGTTGGCTTCGGCCAGGATGTCCATGGCGTGGAAGGGCTCGACTTCCCCCCGGCGCGAAAGCGAAACGACCATTTGACCTCTTCCAACTGCCCTATTTCGGTGAATTCCGGACGCAAGCAGCGCAGACTTGTCCTTGAACTGCCCTAGTTAAAGGAACAGCGCCGCACAAATGCCCGATTGATGTGGGGATCACAAGCGCGCAGGAAGTTGCCGGCGCCGACTTTTCATCTTTCGCCCGCTCGTCTACCAGTGGACCTATGTTGAGCCGACCCCGACCATCGATTGGCAGATCGACCTCTCTCAGCCGAACCGCGCGCGGCTTCGCGACGCTTATGCTTGCCGCCGCCGTTGCCGTGTCGGGCTCGGTCAGCGCCTTCGCGCAAGGCGTGCCGGTGGTGCGCGACGCCGAGATCGAGGCGCTGGTGCGCGATTATGCCCGGCCGATCTTCAAGGCTGCGGGGCTTGCAAATGACGGCATCGACATCGTTCTAGTCAACGATCCGAGTTTCAACGCCTTCGTCACCGGGCGGCGCCTGTTCGTCAACACCGGCGCGCTGGTGACCGCCGAAACGCCGAACGAGATCATCGGCGTCATCGCGCACGAGGCGGGCCATATCGCGGGCGGACATCAGCAGAAATTGCGCGACCAGCTCGACCGCGCCAAGACAATGGCCATCATCGCCACGCTGCTCGGCGCCGGCGCCATGGTTGCCGGCGCGACCACCAACAGCAAGGGCCTGGCGGGCGCCGGCATGGGTGTTGCCGCCGGCGGCGGCGAGATGGCGCAGCGCTCGATCCTTGCCTATCAGCGTACCGAAGAGATCACCGCCGACCGCTCGGCGATCACCTATCTCAACGCCACCGGCCAGTCCGGCATGGGCATGCTGAAGACCTTCGGCCGCTTCCAGAGCGCGCTGTCGCTTGCCGGCACCCAGGTGGATCCCTACCGGATCAGCCATCCGATGCCGCAGGAGCGCATCGCCAATCTTGAAGTGCTCGTCAAGCAGAGCCCCTTCGTCAGTGTCGTCGACCCGCCGGCGCTGCAGCAGCGGCACGACATGATGCGCATCAAGATCGCCGCCTATATGCAGGGCCAGGCGGCCGTCGCGCGGCTGATGCGCAAGAATCCGACCAGCCTTGCCTCGCGCTATGGCGATGCGCAGCAGACCTATCTCTACGGCAATCCAGGCGCGGCGCTGACCAAGACGGCGGCGCTGATCAAGGAACAGCCGAAGAATCCCTATTTCCAGGAGCTGCGCGGCGATATCCTGATGAAGGCCAACAATCCGAAGGACGCGGCGGACGCCTATGCCAAGGCGGTGAGCCTCGATCCCGCGCATTCGGGACTGCTGCTGGTCTCGCTCGGCCAGGCGCTGATGGCGGTGGGTACGCCCGATTCGCTGAAAAAGGCCGTGGTCCAGCTCAACAACGGCGTTGGGCGGGACAAGGAGAATGCCGATGCTTATCGCTTCCTGGCGCAGGCCTATGGAGAACAGGGCGACATTCCGGCCGCCGATCTCGCCACCGCGGAGGGCCATTACTATGCGGGCGACTACAAGAATGCCAAGATCTTCGCCATGCGCGCTCAACAGAAATTGAAGCGCGGCGAACCCCGCTGGGTCCGCGCTCAGGATATTATAAACTACACACCGTCTAACAAACTCAAATGAACCTCCCGGACGTCGGCGACGACGAAGGCGGACCGGAACAGGAAAAAGGACGAGGACAATGAACAAGGCAATCCTGCTTGGCAGTGCCGGGGGCCTGGCGGTGGCGCTCGGCATGCTGGCCTTCGGTTTCGTGGCGGGAAATCCGCAGGCCGCGAAGGCCGACACCGTGCAGGTCGCCCAGGTCACGTCCTCCACCGACACCAAGGCGGCCGCCGATACCAAGATCGACCGCAAGGAGGTCGAGGGCATCATCCGCGACTACCTCTTGAAGAACCCGGAAGTGCTGCTCGAGGTGCAGGACGCGCTTGAGGCCAAGCAGAAGGAAGAGCAGCGGCTTGCCGCACTGGGCGTCATCAAGAATTCCAAGGACGAGATCTTCAACTCGACATTCGACGGCGTCGTAGGCAACCCCAAGGGCAAGGTCACGATCGTCGAGTTCTACGACTATAATTGCGGTTTCTGCAAACGCGCCATCGAGGACATGAAGGCATTGACCAAGTCCGACCCGGACCTGCGCTTCGTGCTCAAGGAGTTCCCGATCCTGAGCCCGGATTCGCAGAAGGCCAGCGTCGTCTCCATGGCGTTCCACTTGATGCATCCGGAGAAATACGGCGAATTCCATACCGCGCTGCTCGGCGGCCAGGGCCGCGCCACCGAAGCGACCGCTATCAAGGTGGCGCTTTCGCTCGGCGCCGACGAGGCGACGCTGCGCGAGAAGATGAAGGATCCGCGCATCGCCGAGACGCTTTCGCGCACCTATGACCTTGCGACGAAACTGTCGATCACCGGCACGCCGTCCTATGTGGTCGGCAACGAGGTGATCTTCGGAGCGCTCGGCCAGCAGGTTCTGGCGGAAAAGATCGAAGAGGCCAAGAGCGCGCTGTAAGCGCTTGCGGATGCAAAAGCCGGCCGCTGTGGACAGCGCAAGAACGCACTTGCGCTCTTTTCGCGGGCGGCTATGCCCATTATAGAGGCCAGTGCGCCGGCTTGGGTTCGGCGTGAAACAAGGTCGGCATATTGAAAACGATTTTCGTCCTCAACGGTCCCAATCTCAATGCGCTCGGCAAACGCGAACCGGGAATTTATGGCGGCAAGACGCTTGCGGCCATCGAAGAGGACTGCAAGGCGGCGGGCGCCGCGCTCGGGATCGAGATCGATTTTCGCCAGTCCAATCATGAGGGCGATCTGGTCGACTGGATCCATGAAGCCGGCGACAAGGCTGCAGGCATCGTCATCAATCCCGGCGCCTACAGCCACACCTCGATCGCCATCCACGACGCCATCCGCTCTGTTGCGCCGCTGCCCGTCGCTGAGGTCCATCTTTCCAACATCCACGCGCGGGAGCCCTTCCGCCACGTCTCCATGGTCGCGCCGGTCGCTGTCGGCATGATCTGCGGGTTCGGGCCGCTCGGCTACACGCTCGCGCTGCAGGCACTGGCGGCACGCCTGTGACCGGCCCCCAAACAGAAGGCTCGAAAATGTCGATAAAAAAGACCGGTGTTGACCAGCAACTGATCCGCGACCTGGCGGGCATCCTGAACGACACCAATCTGACGGAGATCGAGGTCGAGCTCGGCGATCTCAAGGTGCGCGTGTCGCGCCAGTCGCAGGCTGTTCATGCGGTTGCCGCGCCCCTGCCCGCGATCGCCGCTCCCGTCGCCGCCGCGGCTCAGCCGGCAGCGGCCGCCGCCGCGGCGCCTGCCGATCCGTCGAAGAACGCCGTGCCTTCGCCGATGGTCGGCACTGCCTATCTGGCGCCCTCGCCCGACGCCAAGCCGTTCGTCGAGATCGGCCAGAAGGTGAAGGAAGGCCAGACGCTTCTCATCATCGAGGCGATGAAGACGATGAACCAGATTCCTTCGCCGCGCGCCGGCACGGTGACGGCGATCCTCATCGAGGATGCCCAGCCGGTCGAGTACGGAATGCCGCTGGTGGTCCTCGAGTAGGATCAGCCAAGAGATGTTCCAGAAGATCCTCATCGCCAATCGCGGCGAAATCGCGCTCCGGGTGCTGCGCGCCTGCAAGGAGCTCGGCATCCAGACGGTGGTGGTCCACTCGACCGCGGATTCCGACGCCATGCATGTGCGGCTCGCCGACGAGAGCGTCTGCATCGGCCCGCCGCCGTCGCGCGAAAGCTATCTCAACATCCACCAGATCGTCGCCGCCTGCGAGATCACCGGCGCCGACGCCGTGCATCCGGGCTACGGCTTCCTGTCGGAAAACGCCAAGTTCGCCGATATCCTCGCCGCGCACAACATCACCTTCATCGGCCCCTCCGGCGACCATATCCGCATCATGGGCGACAAGATCGAAGCCAAGCGCACGGCAAAGCGTCTCGGCATTCCCGTGGTGCCCGGCTCCGACGGCGCGATCAGCGACGAGAAGGAAGCCAAGCGCGTTGCGTCCGAGATCGGCTATCCGGTGATCATCAAGGCCTCCGCCGGCGGCGGCGGCCGCGGCATGAAGGTGGCGCACACCGAAGCGGATCTCGAAGTCGCGTTGCAGACGGCAAAGTCGGAAGCGGGCGCGGCCTTTGGCGACGACGCCGTCTATATCGAGAAATATCTGGAGAAGCCGCGCCATATCGAAGTGCAGGTGTTCGGCGACGGCGCCGGCCGCGGCGTGCATTTCGGCGAGCGCGACTGCTCGCTGCAGCGGCGCCACCAGAAGGTCTGGGAGGAAGCCAATTCGCCGGCGCTCAATGCCGAGGAACGTTCGCGCATCGGCGGCATCTGCGCCAAGGCGATCGCCGATCTCGGCTATTCCGGCGCCGGCACGATCGAATTCCTCTATGAGAATGGCGAGTTCTATTTCATCGAGATGAACACGCGACTGCAGGTCGAGCATCCGGTGACCGAAGCGATCACCGGCATCGACCTCGTGCATGAGCAGATCCGCGTCGCTTCCGGCGGCGGGCTGTCGGTCAGGCAGGAGGACATCAAGTTCACCGGCCACGCCATCGAGTGCCGCATAAACGCCGAGGACCCGCGGACCTTCACGCCTTCGCCCGGCACGATCACGCATTTCCATACGCCGGGCGGCCTCGGCGTCCGCGTCGATTCCGGTGTCTATTCCGGCTACAAGATCCCGCCTTATTACGACAGCCTGATCGGCAAGCTGATCGTGCATGGCCGCAACCGCGTCGAATGCATGATGCGGCTGCGCCGCGCGCTCGACGAATTCGTCGTCGACGGCATCAAGACGACGCTGCCGCTGTTTCGCGACCTTGTCGGCAATCCCGACATCGCCAATGGCGACTACGATATCCACTGGCTGGAAAAATACCTGGCCAAGGGTGAATAGCACGGGGATGCGATGACCCGCCCCTACGCGCCAGGCTATCGCATCCCGACCGACCTGCTGCTCAGGGCTTACGCCTCGGGCGTGTTCCCGATGGCCGAGAGCGCCGACGACCCGGAAGTGTTCTGGGTGCGGCCGGAAACGCGCGGCATCATTCCGCTGGACGGATTCCACACGCCGCGCAGCCTCAAGAAGACGATCCGCAAGCACCCGTTCGAGATCCGCTATGATTTCGATTTCGAGGCGACGATCGACGGCTGCGCCGAGAAGCGCGAAGAGCGCCGCTCGACCTGGATCAATGCGCCGATCCGCGAAGCCTATGTCGAGCTCCATCGCCTCGGCCACTGCCATTCGGTCGAAGCCTGGCGCGAGGACCGCCTGGTCGGCGGCCTTTACGGCGTCTCGCTCGGGCGCGTGTTCTTCGGCGAGAGCATGTTCGCAAGGGAGACCGATGCCTCGAAGACGTGCCTCTATTATCTCGTCGAGCGGTTGAAGGCGCGCGGTTTCGCGCTGCTCGACACGCAGTTCACCACCGAGCATCTGAAGCGCTTCGGCGCCATCGACGTGCCGCGCGGACAGTATGAGAAGCTATTGGCCGAGGCGCTGAAGGGCGAGGCCGTCTTCTATCCCTGAGGTCAGCCCTGCGCCGTATCAATCGGCGTCTGCGCATGGAACATCATCTTCCAGCCGTCGGCCCTGTGAACATAGCCGGTGCTGACCAGCGCGGCATAGGATTCGCCGTTCTCACGCGTCGCGCGCGCTTCGTAAGTCAGCATGACGATATCGCTGCCCGGCTCGACCATGCCTTTCAGCTTGATGTCGAGGTCGCGCCAACGGTTGGGCTTGCTGGCAGTCCCTGCCAGTTCGGCATTGGTCATCGCCTCGGCCATTTGCGGGAACGCCACCAGGCATTCCACATCGGCATTGGCTTCATAATAGGCGGAATCGCCGGTCCAGAAGCCCTTCTCGATGTCGAGAAGCTCTTGCTTGTTGGCCATGATGGGCTTCGTGGCGGTCATCGCGGATCCTCCTCGCCTTGCCGAGTTGGAACGGCTGAAAGGCGGGCAGGTTCCGGGATCAGTTGGTGCTGGAAGGATCGTCGTCGGCTGGCTCGGGGGCAGTGTCAGCCGGCTCGGCCGCCGGCTCCGCCGAAGCCTTGGGCTTGGCGGCCTGGGTCTTCGGCTTGCCCGTCTCGGCCTTTGCTGCGGTCGGTGGCGGCACGTCCGACTTCTGCTTGCAGCCCTTGAGCCAGACGTCATAGACGGCGTGCTCGACGGCGTTGAGACCAGGGCTTTCGGCAAACATCCAACCCGTGAAGATGCGACGGATCTTGCGATCGAGCGTGATCTCGTCGACCTCGACGAAGGAATCGGTCTTCGGCTGCTCCGTGTCCGGCCGCGAATAGCAGACGCGGGGCGTGACCTGCAAGGCGCCGAACTGCACGGTCTCGTCGACATAGACGTCGAAGGTGATGATGCGGCCGGTGATCTTGTCTATGCCGGCGAATTCGGCCACCGGGTTGGTGATACGCTCGGAGGTAGCCGGCGCAGGGGCCGGCGCCTGCGCGGCGGCGAAAGCGGCTGTCGAGGCAAGCAGAACGGACGCCGCTGCGATCAGCGCCTTAGAGATTTGGGCTGGAATCCTGAGCCGCAATTCCGAACGGAAAACCGCTGCGCACTTTTCCTGGAATTGCTCTGGATCGCTCATGCAAAATACCGGTGGTTGTGCCCGGGTGATTCTTCAATGCCCAAGGCTAATCATGGCTGCGCAGTCAGCAAGCAGCTAAACGCCAATTGTGGCGATAAAGGATCGAAGCGGCGCTTTGGATTGCGATCCGGAGGATTACGATCCCGGCGTCCAGGCATCGTAGTCGCCGGTCACTTGCGGACGATGCTGGTTGGTCAAGATCGAACCTTGCGGCCGATAGGCGCCGGGCGTTCCCGTGAGGTTCGCCCGATGCGGCTTCTGCCACTCGCGCGCCTTGTAGCTCTCGCCCGAAGGGGGCGTGTCGACGCGGTGATGGATCCAGCCATGCCAGCCGGGCGGGATCTTCGAGGCTTCCGAATAGTCGCGATAGATCACCCAGCGGCGGGTGCGGCCTTCCGAATCGACGCCGCCTTCATAATAGACGTTGCCTGCTTCGTCCTCGCCGACCTTCTTGCCGAAGCGCCAGGTGTGGAAGCGGGTGCCAAGCGTCTGGCTGTTCCACCAGGTGAAAAACTGCAGCAGGAAAGTTTTCATCCAGATCCTCGCGGCGGCAGCGGCTGCGCCTCTCCCCTGCTTATGGCGTCACGCCACCGCGAAGGCAAGGGTTTTGCCGCTCCCGGAACATAATGCTTCGTGCGCTAAATCGATGCAGCCGCTCCGCTGGCGGCAGGGCGGCTTGCAAAGCCTTGCCTGTCTTTCTAAAGCTCGACCCGCCCCCGGTTCGGGGCGCCTTCAGGGAGGTGACGATTGACCCGGAAACCGTCCGCCGACAGCCGGATCAACGCCGAAGATATTCGCCGCCGCAAGGGCGGCGTGCCGATCGTCTGCCTCACCGCCTACACCTACCCCGTCGCCCGCCTGCTCGATCCGCATGTCGACCTCCTCCTGGTCGGCGACAGCGTCGCCATGGTTCTGCATGGCCACGCCACCACGCTTGGCGCCTCGCTGGAGATGATGATCGCACACGGCCAGGCCGTAGTGCGCGGTTCGGCCAAGGCCTGCGTGGTGGTCGACATGCCGGCCGGCAGCTATGAGGACTCACCGGCGCAGGCCGCAGCATCGGCGAGGCGGATCGTCGGGGAAACGGGCTGCCAGGCAGTGAAGCTCGAAGGCGGCGTCGACATGGCCGCCCAGATCGCGGCCATCGTCGCCGAAGGCATACCGGTGATGGGTCATATCGGGCTGCAGCCACAGTCGGTGGAAAAGGACGGTGGCTACAAGGTCAAGGGCCGCACGGAGGAGAACATCGCAGCGCTCTTCCGCGACTCCGAGGCGGTGCAAAAGGCCGGCGCCTTCTCGGTCGTCATAGAGGGGACGATGGAGGCCGTCGCGGCGACGCTAACTCGTCATATTTCCATACCGACCATCGGTATCGGCGCCAGCGCCGACTGTGACGGCCAGATCCTGGTGATCGACGACATGGTCGGCATGACCGTCGACCGCGTGCCTAAATTCGTGAAGGAATACGCCAACTTGCGCGGCGTCATCGCGGATGCGGCGGCGCGCTACGCGGCCGAGGTGCGCAGCCGCGCCTTCCCCGGTCCTACCCATGTCTTCACGACGGCCTCCGGCAAGGACGAGACATGAACCCTCCAATCGTCGTCAACAGCGTCGCCACCCTTCGCGCACAGGTCCGTGACTGGCACCGGGCCGGACTCAGGGTCGCCATGGTGCCGACCATGGGCGCGCTGCATGACGGCCATATCTCGCTGGTCAGGATCGCGCTCGAACGGGCCGATCGCTGCGTCGTCTCGATCTTCGTCAATCCGACGCAGTTCGCGCCAACGGAGGATCTCGACAAATATCCGCGCCAGCTGGCCCGCGATCTCGACCGGTTGCGGGAGGCGGGCGCGCATCTCGCCTTCACGCCGGGCGTAAGCGAAATGTACCCCGCCGGCTTCGCCACCAAGATCTCGGTGGGCGGCCCCTCGTCGGGCCTCGAAACGGACTTCAGGCCAAGCTTCTTCGACGGCGTCGCGACCGTGGTGGCCAAGCTCTTCCTGCAGGCGGCGCCCGATTGCGCCGTGTTCGGCGAGAAGGACTACCAGCAGCTTTGCGTCGTCAGGCAGCTCTGCCGTGATCTGGACCTGCCTGTCGAGATCATCGGCGCGCCGACCGTGCGTGACGCGCACGGCCTCGCCATGTCGTCGCGCAATGCCTATCTGGGCGAAGCCGAGCTCGACATCGCGCGCCAGCTCAACCTAATCCTGCGCCGCGCGGCAGCGGCCCTTTCGGCCGGTGCGGATGAATCCGGCGCCACCGAGGATGCTGCAAAGGCGCTTGTCTCCGCGGGCTTCCGGAAGATCGACTATGTCGCCGCTCGCGCGAGCGTCACGCTTGCACCCTGGCGACGGGACGGCGACGGCCGCCTGCTAGCGGCAGCCTGGCTCGGCACGACGCGGCTGATCGACAATGTGGAGATTCCCTCCGCCTGAGCGTCCGCTGCCCGGTCGGCTGCCGATCCGCGGGCTGTCGCCGCCGTGACGCCTATTCTTCCGACGGCATATGCAGATACATCGACTGAATGCGCGCCGGCGATCTAGCCCAGCCGCTTTTCCATGATGAGCGCGGGCAATCCCGAACCGCCGCCGCAATCGGCGGTCCTGCCCGCCAAGCGGAACCCGTTCGCCTGGTAGAAGGCGATCGCCACGGCATTTGCTTCCTCGACTTCGAGGCGCAGCATATCCATCTCCGGAAAACTGGCCTCGACTTCGTCGAGCAGCGATTGGCCGATCCCCTGCCGCTGACAGCCTGGATGCACGTAGAGCTGGTTCAGAAGGACGATCTTCGGGTCGGTGGTAGCGGCAGCAAATGCCATGCCGCCGAGCCGCTTGCCGTCGTCAGCCACCAGGAACTCGGAATTCGGTCGCGTCAGCCGCGCCTTGAGCGAGGCGATCGAATGCCAGTCGTCGGTGATCGCCGTAACCCGCTCGGCGCCGTAGATGACGTCATAGGTCGCATGCCAGGTCTCGACCAGCAGGGCGCGGACCGCAACAAGATCGCGCTCGCTGGCGGTACGGACGAACATCGCCCTATTCGATGCCCAGCTTGGCCTTGACGAGGTCGTTGACCGCCTGCGGGTTGGCCTTGCCGCCCGTCGCCTTCATCACCTGGCCGACGAACCAGCCGGCCATGGTCGGCTTGGCGCGCGCCTGCTCCGCCTTGTCCGGGTTGGAGGCGATCACCTCGTCGACGGCCTTCTCGATGGCGCCGGTGTCGGTGACCTGCTTCATGCCGCGGCTCTCGACGAGCTGGCGCGGATCGCCGCCTTCGTTCCAGACGATCTCGAACAGGTCCTTGGCGATCTTGCCTGAAATGGTGCCTTCCTTGATCAGGTCGAGCACGGCGCCCAGCTGCTCAGGCGAAACCGGAGCATTTTCAATATCTTTGCCGGCCTTGTTCAGCTGCCCAAGGAGATCGTTGATGACCCAGTTGGCGGCGAGCTTGCCGTCGCGCCCGGCGGCAACCTTCTCGAAATAGTCGGCAATCGGCTTTTCCGAAACCAGCACCGAGGCGTCATAGGCGGACAGCCCAAGCACATCGACCAGCCGCGCCTTCTTGTCGTCAGGCAGTTCCGGCAGGTCCTTGGCCAGCGCGTCGACATAGGCTTGGTCGAACTCCAGCGGCAAAAGGTCGGGATCGGGGAAATAGCGATAGTCATGCGCTTCTTCCTTGGAGCGCATCGAGCGCGTCTCGCCCTTGTTCGGATCGAACAGGCGCGTCTCCTGGTCGATCTTGCCGCCGTCCTCGAGAATGGCGATCTGCCGGCGCGCCTCATATTCGATGGCCTGGCCGATGAAGCGGATCGAGTTCATGTTCTTGATCTCGCAGCGCGTGCCGAACACGCCGCCCGGACGGCGCACCGAGACGTTGACGTCGGCGCGCAGCGAACCCTCGTCCATGTTGCCGTCGCAAGTGCCGAGATAGCGCATGATCGAGCGAAGTTTGGTGACATAGGCCTTGGCCTCGTCGGCCGAGCGGATGTCGGGCTTGGAGACGATCTCCATCAGCGCCACGCCGGAGCGGTTGAGGTCGACATAGGACATGGTCGGGTGCTGGTCGTGCATCGACTTGCCGGCGTCCTGCTCCAGATGCAGGCGCTCGATGCCGACCTCGATGTCCTCGAACTCGCCCTGGCGGTCGGGACCGACGGAGACGATCACCTTGCCCTCGCCGACGATCGGCTGCTTGAACTGCGAGATCTGGTAGCCCTGTGGCAGGTCCGGATAGAAATAGTTCTTCCGGTCGAAGACCGACTTGTGGTTGATCGCCGCCTTCAAGCCCAACCCGGTGCGGATCGCCTGCTTGACGCATTCCTCGTTGATGACCGGCAGCATGCCGGGCATCGCCGCGTCGACCAGGCTGACATTGGCGTTGGGCGCGGCGCCAAAAGAGGTGGACGCGCCGGAGAAAAGCTTGGCCTGCGAGATCACTTGCGCATGCACTTCGAGCCCGATGATGATCTCCCAATCGCCCGTGGCGCCGGGGATCAGGCGTTTCGCGTCGGGGGTGCGGGTGTCGATGATGCTCATGGAGGGCCTACGAACTTAGAATTCTCGGAGTTGCATTAATGCAAATTTCGCTGCGCAACTTCGCTAGTGCAAACCGCACGGAGAGACAAGCGCAAAGCCATCTACTGGCGTTTGCCCGCGCGTTCGCCTAAGAAGCGTGCATCCCAATGGAGAGTGGATGTCCACTTACGCTCAATCCCGGTGAAGCCCTGACCTCGTAAGCGAGGCAGGGCAGAAAAACCTGAAACCCCGTGCCGCGATTTCTCGCGGCTGCGGCTTTTGTTGTTTTTCCCGGGACTTTATCCAATGGACATTTCGCGCAACGAACAGCGCATCCTGCACCTGCTCGCGCAGGGCGGGCGTATCGAAATCGAAAAGAACGAGAGCAGGAAGATCGCCTCCGTCCAGTGCCTGACCCGCGACGGCTGGCGCTATCCTGGCTTCGACCTGGAGCTCTTTCGAAAACTGAGGCGCAAGAAAGCGGTTTCCTCGACGGATGGCGGACCTTACCGCATCACCCGACGCGGGCTGCAGCTCGTCCGCGCCGAACTCGACAACCGATAGAACGCGCCCACGCCGCCGGCTGGCAACAGCCGGCGGTTTTCACTCAAGATCAAGCAGTGGCGATGTATTGCTTGATCTCCTCTGCCTCGCGTTCGACATCCTCGATGCGACGCTTGACCACGTCACCGATGGAGACGATGCCGTCGAGCAAGCCATTTTTCTCAACCGGCAGATGGCGGAAGCGGCCCCTCGTCATGATCTCCATGACCTCGTTGACCGTGTGGTTTTCGTTGCAGATCTTCACCTTCGGCGTCATCGCCGAGCGCACGGCGATATCGAGCGCGGCGGCGCCTTCCCTGGCCAGGACCTTGACGATGTCGCGCTCCGAGAGGATGCCGACGATCTTCCGGTCGCCATTGGTGATGACGAGCGCGCCGATCCTGTGCTCGGCCAGCATTCGAATGGCCTCGCTGAGTTTCTCATTGGGCCCGAG
>NZ_RZRX01000161.1:0-14748 GCF_003997405.1 Mesorhizobium sp. M2A.F.Ca.ET.042.01.1.1 | reverse complement strand
ACCACGCGCTCACGTAGATCCGTCGACAATGCCATTCATGCTGGCCTCCTTCCCAGCAGGAACGGTGAATCAGAAAATCGCTGATTTGGGAATCCTCAACGACTCCAAACATTTTCATCCCGCTCTAGGCATCCTGGCGGCCTTCTGCGGCTTCGTCACCTGGCGCTATCTGCCGAAGGCGTTTTGAACGCCGCGTGGCGCTCGCGTACCCAATCGTGAAAGCGGTGCAGCTCGTATTCTTCCGGCATCAGCACGCCGGCTTCGTGGCGCATCGAGCGCAGGCCTTTCTGGTTGACCTCGCAGATCGCGGCGTCTTCCTCCAGCACCTGCGTGCCGAAGGCGACGATGTTGTCGATATCGGTCTTTCCCAACGCATCCGGCGCGAACAGCCATTCCGCGGTGAGCTCGGTCTGCTCTGGGCCGAGCGGGGCGAGCCGCACGGTGCGCATGTAGTCGACATGGCCGACGATGAACATCGAGGGCAATGAGGTCGCGTAGATCTGGCCCGCGGCGCGTTCGGCTGGGGTCAGGCTCGGGAAGACCGGGCCATGGACGTGACCGTCGCGCGACCAGGTTTCGGCGCCGGCGCGCAGGCGGCCGGAAAACTCCGGATCGTCATTGTCGGCGTGGCGCGCCCATTCGGGATCGTCATGCCTTGCCATCAGGCCGCGGCCGTAGATCGGTACCAGCCGCGACAGATCCTTGTGCACGCCCGGGCAGTGTAGGCACTCGTTGAAGTTCTCCCAGAAGATCTTCCAGTTGCAGTTCATCACCTTGGTGAGCCGGTGGCCGGTGACGAGCGTCTCCAGCGGCCAGTTGGAAAGATCGCCGGAGGCGCGATCGAACGAGCTTTCCGCCGAGCCTTCGGGCTCCTTGGCGAGGTTGATGAAGACGAAGCCGCGCCAGAGCGAGAGCGCCAAGCGATAGAGCGGATAGTCGGCCTTGTCGAAGCCCTCGGGCAGCGATTTCGACGGCACGCGCACGAGATCGCCGCGCAGCGAATAGGACCATGCGTGGTAGGGGCAGGTGAGCAGCCTGGCCTTCAGCCGCCCGGCGCTTTCCTGGCAAAGCTGCGAGCCGCGATGCCGGCAGGTGTTGTGGAAGGCGCGCAAGGCACCGGTCTCGTCGCGCAGCACGACGATTTCCTGCGAGCCGATGCGGACCGTACGGAAGGCAAGCGGCTCGGCGAGATCGGCCTCGCGGCAGACCATCAGCCAGCTTCGGTACCAGATGGCCTCCAGATCGCGCCGGTAGGCGTCGGCATCCCAATAGGCCGCCGACGGCAAGGTCGGCTGGAGGCTGGTCAGGCCGTTGTAAGGATCGCGTTCGCTCGGATTGGGCTGCATCGGCTTCTCCTGATGACGACAGCCGACACCCGGGCAAAGCTGTTGTCAATTGCCGGCCCTCGCGGATTGTAGCGCCGGCGCGGGGACCTTAAGGTCACGCGCATGCTGCCAAGAACCATGTCGCTTACCGAGGAACTGGTCGCCCGCTGCTTTCGCGTTGTCGAGGACAGCGGGCCCGATCCTGACGCCGCGCATCTGGATGACGCGGACTATGACGCTATGGTGCGCATGCTGGAGGCTCAGCTTCCCGCCGAGGAACCGCTTTGGCTGTTTGGCTACGGCTCCCTGATCTGGAAACCCGAGATCGAGCATGTCGAGGAGCGGGTCGCTCTGCTGCGCGGCTGGCACAGGTCCTTCTGCATGAAGATGACGCGTTGGCGCGGCACCAAGGAAAGCCCGGGCCTGATGATGGCGCTGGACCGTGGCGGACAATGCAAGGGCGTCGCCTTTCGGCTCGGCGATGGCGACCGGCGCGGGCAGCTCGACAGGCTGCTGCGGCGCGAGGTGACGCTGAAGCCGACCAGCTATCATCCGCGCCTGATCAATATGATGAGCGATGCCGGTCCGTTGCGGGCGCTGGCCTTCGTTATCAATCGGCAGGGTACTACCTATGCCGGCCCGCTCACCGAGGAGGATGTTGTCGAGAGGCTCGCGACGTCCTGCGGCCACTGGGGCTCGGGCGCCGACTATCTCTACAACACCGTGAAGAATCTCGAGCTGCGCGGCATCCACGACGCTCATTTGTGGCGGCTGCAGCAGCTGGTCGCGGCGCGGATCGCCGCTTCTTAGCGCCGAAACGCTTGCCGCAATCGCGCCGGGACACGGCGGAAATTGGTTTGCCGGTGGTTGTGCTTCTGCCTAAAGTCGCGCCCCGTCAGCCGTTGGCTGCCGCAAGATTTCATCTAGGGACGAAGACAGGGAATGACCGGCGCGACAGCCGCGAGCGGCAACAAAACTTCCGATCGCAAACTAACCTTCGTCTTGGGCGGCGCGCGCTCGGGCAAGAGCTCGCATGCCGAGAGCCTCACGATCGCCCATCCGTCGCCCTGGTCCTACATCGCCACGGCGCAGGCCTATGACGACGAGATGCGTGAGCGCATCGCGCTGCATCGGTCGCGGCGGGGCGAGGGCTGGCTCACCGTCGATGCGCCGCTCGACCTGGTCGGCGCGATCGAGGCCTTGCCGGATCACCAGCCGGTGCTGATCGATTGCCTGACGCTGTGGCTCACCAACCAGATGCTGGCCGACCATGATGTCGAGGCCGAATGCCGGCAGTTGGCGGATGTGCTGTCGCGGCCGCGCGGACCGTGGTTCGTGGTTTCCAACGAGGTCGGATTGGGCATCGTGCCCGACAACGCTTTGGCGCGCCGTTTCCGCGATGCTGCCGGACGGCTCAACCAGCAGGTCGCGGCGGTGGCCGACAATGTGCTGATGATGGTGGCGGGGCTGCCGCTCAAGGTGAAATGACATGGTCGAAGACAAGGTGATTAACGAGGGGGAGGCCGAGCGCCATCGCGCCAAGATGGCCAAGCGCAAGGCGGTGCAGGACGCCGAGGTGGCCGGCAAGACGATCGAGAAAGGGCTGCTGATCGTCAACACCGGGCCGGGCAAGGGCAAGACCACGGCCGCCTTCGGCCTGGCGTTGAGGATGCTTGGCTATGGCAAGCGCGTCGGCGTCGTCCAGTTCATCAAGGGCAAATGGCACACCGGCGAGAAGGACGCCTTCGCAGCCTTCGGCGACCGCGTCGTCTGGCACGCGATGGGCGAGGGGTTTACCTGGGAGACGCAGGACCTGAAGCGCGATATCGCCGCCGCCGAAGCCGCCTGGGCCAAGGCGCTGGAGCTGATGGCCGATCCGTCGATCAGCCTGGTGGTGCTCGACGAGCTCAACATCGCGCTGCGCTACGATTATCTCGACCTGGAAAAAGTGGTCGCGGCGCTGAAGGCACGCCGGAGCGATCTGCATGTCATCGTCACTGGCCGCAACGCCAAGCCGCTGCTCGTCGAGGCGGCCGATCTCGTCACCGAAATGGGGCTGACCAAGCACCATTTCTCCGCCGGGGTGAAAGCACAGCAGGGGATCGAGTTCTAAGGTGTGCTGGCGCCTTGGCCGCTGATCGAAATGCTCAGGTAGATCACGATCGCCGAGACGACCGCGAACAGGCCGAGCAGCAGCCAGTCCGCCATGCGATAGAGCTTCAACGCCTGGCGGATGTCGGTGCTTTCGGCCTCGCGACGGCCGCCTTCGCCCATGCAGGCGTCCTCGACGACCTCGCCGCCATAGCTGCGCGGTCCGGCGAGCGAAAGCCCCAGCGCGCCGGCCATCGCGGCCTCCGGCCAGCCGGCATTGGGCGAGCGGTGTTTCCTGGCATCGCGCCGCATGACCTGCCAGGCGGCGCGCGGATCGGCGCCTGGGACTAGAAAGGCCGCCAGCACGATGAGCAGGCCGGTCAGCCGCGATGCAGGCAGGTTGATCAGATCGTCGAAGCGGGCGGCCGCACGGCCGAAGGCTTCGTGTTTCGGCGTGCGGTGGCCGATCATCGAATCAGCGGTGTTGGCGGCCTTGTAGGCAGCGCCGCCAGCGAGACCACCGACGCCGGTCCAGAAGGCGGGCGCGACGATGCCGTCGGAGAAATTCTCGGCCAGGCTTTCGATCGCCGCGCGGGCGACGCCTGCCTTGTCCAACTTTTCAGGATCGCGGCCCACAATGCGCGAAACGGCGATGCGGCCAAGCGTCAGGCCGCCGGTCTCCAGCGCATCCGCGACCTCCTCGACATGCTCGGCGAGGCTTTTCTGCGACAGCAGCGCGGAACCGAGGACGGCTGCAATGACCAGACCCGTCGGGAAGATCAGCCAGAGCAGGACATGCAGCGCAAGGCCGATAAGGCCAGGCACCAGCAAGATAATGAGCAACGCCCGCACACCCTGGCGGCGACGGATTTCGTCGGAATCCGTGGCGCGGTTGAGCCGGCGATCGAGAAAGGATATCAGCCTGCCGATCCAGGTGACCGGATGGCCGATGGCATTGAACAGCCAGTCCGGATAGCCGAGGGCGCGTTCGACGGCGAGTGACAGGAAAGCGATCAGGACAGACATGAAGCTTCTAAGCGGCGCGATCGCGGCGGTTGATCATGGCGGCAGCCTTGGCCGGGCAAGCGCGCTTTTTCCTCATGCGCCACAACCTTTCGTGGACCTCTCGACAGGTATCAACCCGCACTCCTATCCGCTTTTCGAATTGCCCGCCACCGCCCTGACCCGATTGCCGGAGGCAGGACAACTGCGCGAATTGGCCGAAATTGCGGCTGCGGCCTATGGCGCGCCATCGGCGGCGCATGTTGCGGCGGCGCCTGGCACGCAGATTCTGCTGCCGCGCGTGGCTTCGCTGCGGCGGCCCGGCAGGGCGCTGGTGCTCGGCCCGACCTATGCCGAACACGCCCGCGCCGCAGCTATTGCCGGCCATGCGGTCGCGGAAGTCAGCGACTTCGACGCACTGGCCGACGCGGATCTTGCGGTGCTGGTCAATCCCAACAATCCGGACGGACGGGTGATCGACAAGTGGCGCCTGCTTGAGCTCGCGGCGCGGCTTCACGCCAGGGGCGGGCTGCTCGTCGTCGACGAGGCCTTCATGGATGTCGGCCCGAGTGAACACAGCCTGGCGGGGGATGTCGGCGAGGGCGGCATTGTCGTGCTGCGCTCGTTCGGCAAGTTTTTTGGCCTCGCCGGTGTTCGGCTCGGCTTCGCGCTGACGGATCCGTTGACGGCCGAGCGGCTGGATGCGCAGCTCGGGCCCTGGGCCGTGGCAGGGCCTGCGCTCGAATATGGCATCCGCGCCTTGTCGGATGCGGCGTGGCAGGCCGATATGCGGCAACGCCTGGCGCAGGATGCCGGTCGCCTCGACGTCCTGCTTGGTCGATTCGATGTTCCGATCGCCGGCGGTACCAGCCTGTTCCGCTATTTGTCGTTTGCCGAGGCGCAGAGCCTGTTCTCGGCACTCGGCGAGCAGGGCGTGCTGGTCCGCCATTTCGCCGAGCGTCCCGGGGTCCTGCGCATCGGCCTGCCGGGCAGCGAGCCAGAATGGCAGCGCCTTGAAAGCGCGCTTGCCGCCTGGGCCGCACGGCGTAAGGATGCGCCGAAGGAGATCGGGCAATGATCCATGTCTGTTCGCTGTCGAAGGTCGACGAGACCGTGGCAAGGACCGGCGCGCAGCGGTTGTTGTCGCTGCTCGCCGCCGGCACCGAAGTGGTCCGCCCGGCTTCGATCCTGGCGGAAAACCATCTGCATCTCGTCATGCACGATATCGCCGTGGCGCAGGAAGGCATGACCATGCCCGGCGAGGAGCATGTCCGCGCCTTGCTCGACTTCGCCTATCGCTGGGATCGGGCAAAGCCGCTGGTCGTGCATTGCTATGCCGGCGTCAGCCGCTCGACCGCCTCGGCCTATATCATCGCCGCGGCGCTGGCGCCGAAGCGCGACGAGATGGAGCTCGCCCGGACGCTGCGTTTTCTCTCGCCGACAGCCACGCCCAATCCGCGGCTGATCGCGGTCGCCGACATGCTGCTTCAGCGGGACGGCAGGATGATCGCGGCGATCGAAGCCATCGGCCGCGGTGCCGATGCTTTCGAAGGGATACCTTTCGAGCTCGCTATCGAAGGATAGAAGAGCGCCCCGCTACGACAGCCAGTCGGTAAGCTTTGCCTTACGCACGTCCCTGACCAGGCTGATAAAACCGTCGGCCTGATGCTCGGCGGTGAGCCGACCCTTCTCGGCGGTGGCGATCGAGGCGTCGCCGACCACGCCGTTGGGGTTGAGGTCGCTGGCGATCCAGGCGAAGGCGTGCGTTCCGGTGTGGCGCAGCAGGGCGAATTCCTGTTCGGCGCGGGCGACATTGGAGACGAAATTGTCGGCCTTGCTCATGTCGACGAGGTCGGGCCGGAAATGCAGCATCAGCGAGGTCTCGACATCGCCGCCATGGATGCCGTGACGGTCTTCAAGCTCGGTATACATGCCGGCCGGGCGGCCGAAGCGCTGCCAGCTCGTCTTCACCGACAGCATCTTGGCGCGCACACGCAATTCGCGCGAGATGATGCCCATGATCTCTTCATTGCCGCCATGCGAATTGACGATGATCAGCTTTCTGACCCCGGCGCGCGCGATCGACAGGCCAAGCTCGGTCCAGGCATCCACCAGCGTGGTCGCCGTCAGGGTGAGGGTGCCGGGCGCATGCAGATGCTCGTTCGACTTGCCGACCGCCTGCACCGGCAGGATGCGGATGTCGAGATCGTCGGGCAGGCGCGCGATCACCGTCTCCAGCATGCCCACCATGATCGAGGTATCGGTCGAGACCGGAAGGTGAGGGCCGTGCTGCTCGATCGCCGCCACCGGCAGCACGGCGATGGTCTCCTCCGCATCGATCGAGGCGTATTCGGTCGTCCGGTAATCGCCCCACCACACACGTCTTTTGGCCACTTTGGTCTCCGATTGCTCTGCCGTCCGCACCGGTCGGTGTAATGCGCTTATTGGCTGCGGGCAACGCTAGCCTGCCGCCAAAACCTCCACCTCGACCTTGAATTCCGGGCGGGCGAAGCCGGAGACGATCATCAGCGTAGAGGCCGGCGCCGGATCGGAAAAGAGCCGGTTGCGGACATCCATATAGGGCTGGAGATGGGCACGATCGGTGACGAAGGCGTTGATGCGCACAATGTCGTTCAAGGTCAGCCCGGCTTCGCTCAAGATTGCAGCGATGTTCTTGAAGCAGAGCTCGGCCTGCGCGCCGGCGTCCTCGGGAACATGGTCGTCAGCCCCGATGCCCAGCTGACCGGAGCATAGCACCAGCCGTTTTCCGGCAGGTATTTCAACGCCGTGGCTGTAGCGGGCGAAGGGCGGCTTGATGGTCTTGGGGGCGAGGTATTTCAGCATGGCATTCTCCTGTGCGCCCGCAGACTAAGGCTCGATTCATGAAACCTTCAAGATGCGGTGCATGCCTCCCGGGCGATTATGGACAGGCGTCCAAAAAATAGGCACGATGCCTCGCGTACGGCATGACCCGTCCGGTCTCGGCAATGACTGTCGCGCAAGCAGGCGGCCCAGGCGGTGGCATGTGTCTTGCTTCTTGAATCCATGGTGTCGACCCCAGCGCGCTGCGCGCCCGGGCCAAGAGAGGGTGAGTTTATGATCGGAAATGGGAAGATCCTGGCGGGCTCGATCGCCTTGCTGGTGGCGGGCACGCTGGCTGCTGCCGCGAACGAGAAGGTGACGTTCGGCACCAACTGGCTGGCCGAGCCGGAGCATGGCGGCTACTACCAGGCCGTTGCCGACGGCACCTACGCCGCCTGCGGCCTCGACGTCACCATCATGCAGGGCGGCCCGCAGGTCAGCGGCCGGCCAATGCTGCTTGCCGGCAAGATCGATTTCTACATGGGTGGCAATCTGCTGTCGGCCTTCGACGCCGTGCAGCAGGGCATTCCGATGCGCGTCGTCGCCGCCGATTTCCAGAAGGACCCGCAGGTCATCATGTCCCAGCCGGGGCAGGGGCTGGACAAATGGGAGGACCTGAAGAACGCCGACCAGTACATCCTCGGCGACGAGGGCGCGCAGACCTTCTTCCAGTGGATGGTGACCGAGCTCGGCTTCGATGCGGCGAAGCGCGTGCCCTATACCTTCAATCCGGCGCCGTTCATCGCCAACAAGAAGTCGATCCAGCAGGGCTATGTCACGTCCGAGCCCTTCGCGGTGCAGAAGGCGGGGGGCTTCGTGCCGAACCAGTTCCTGCTCGCCGATTATGGCTGGGATACCTATGCGACGACCATCGAGGTGATGCAGGACACGATCGACAAGCGGCCGGAGGTCGTGCAGTGCTTCGTCGATGGCTCGGCCAAGGGCTGGTACAACTACCTCTACGGCGACAACAAGGCCGCCAACGACATGATCAAGAAGGACAATCCGGACATGACGGATGAGCAGATCGCCTTCTCGATCGAGCAGCTGAAGAAGTTCGGCGTCGTCGATTCGGGCGATTCGGAAAAACTCGGCATCGGCGCCATGACCGACGCGCGCATCCAGAGTTTCTACGACAAGATGGTCAAGGCCAAGGTCGCGCAGCCGGGTATCGACATCAAGAAGGCCTACACGCTGGCTTTCATCAACAAGGGCGTTGGGCTGGAGCTGAAGAAGTAGGGCGGCCTGCCTGAGATGATCCAGGAGAAAGTGGCTGAGACGCCGGCGGCATCGGGCGAGGCCCCGATGCTGCTTTCGTTGCGCAATGTCGGCAAGGTCTTTTCCAACGGCGTGACCGCGCTGAGCAAGGTGGATCTCGCGATCCGCGAGGGCGATTTCCTCAGCCTGCTCGGCCCGTCCGGCTGCGGCAAGTCGACGGCGCTCAGGCTGATCGCCGGCCTGTCGACGCCGACCTCCGGCCAGCTCGACTGGCGCGGCCCGATCGACCGCTCGAACATCGGCTTCGTCTTCCAGGAGCCGACGCTGCTGCCTTGGGCGAGCGTCTTCGACAATGTCTGGCTGCCGCTGCGGCTCAAGGGCGTGTCGCGCGCCAAGGCTGCGCCGGCGGTGATGGAGATGTTGGCGCGGGTCCATCTCACCGGCTTCGAAAATGCCGTACCGCGCGAGCTTTCCGGCGGCATGAAGATGCGGGTGTCGATCGCGCGGGCCATGGTGACCAAGCCACGCATCCTCCTGATGGACGAGCCTTTCGCCGCGCTCGACGAGATCACCCGCTTCAAGCTCAACAACGACCTTCTAGAGCTGTGGCAGGACGAGCGCTTCACCGTCGTCTTCGTCACCCACAGCGTCTTCGAAAGCGTGTTCCTGTCCAGCCGCGTCGTCGTCATGGCCGCGCGGCCGGGCCGCGTTTTCGGCGAGCTCCCCATCAGCGCGCCCTATCCGCGCGACGAGGTGTTCCGGACCTCACCCGACTATGCCGCGCTTTGCCGGCAGGCTTCTGACGTGCTGGTCGACGCCATCAACTCAACCGCCGGACCGCACCATGACGGCCATTGACGACATTGCATTGAAGCTCGACCCCGAGGAGGCGCGCCGCGCCCGCCAGGAGCGTCTTGAGCGCATCGGCAAATGGGTGCTGCCACTGGCGATCATGGTGCTGGCGATCTGGCTGTGGGATCGCATCTGCGTCTGGAACGAGATCCCGCAATACATCCTGCCGCGGCCAGGCGTGGTGCTGCAGACGCTGCATAGCGATGCCGGCCTGTTGTTCTCCTCGCTGCTGGTGACGCTCAGGATCACCTTCCTCAGCCTTTTGCTCGCCGTCATCGGCGGCGTCGGGCTGGCGGTGCTGTTCGCACAGTCGAAATGGGTGGAGATGTCGTTCTTCCCCTTCGCCATCGTGCTGCAGGTGACGCCGATCGTCGCCATCTTCCCGCTGATCAACATCTATGTGAACAACCAGACGGTCAAACTGCTGCTCTGCGCCTGGATCGTCGCCTTCTTCCCGATCCTGTCGAACACCACGCTCGGGCTGAACTCGGTCGACCGGAACCTGCGCGACCTGTTCAAGCTCAATGGCGCGACGCGCTGGCAGCAACTGCGCTATCTGCGCCTGCCGGCGGCGATGCCCTATTTCCTCGGCGGGCTGAAGATTGCCGGCGGCCTGTCGCTGATCGGCGCCGTGGTCGCCGAATTCGTCGCCGGCGCGCAGGGGCAGTCGTCGGGGCTCGCCTCGCGCATCATCGAGGCCGGCTACCGGCTCAACGCGCCGCGCCTTTTCGCGGCGCTGATCCTGATCTCGCTTACCGGCATCCTGATCTTCCTGGTGCTGTCGCTGGTGTCGCATCTGATCCTGCGCCGCTGGCACGAGAGCGCGCTCAAGCAGGAGCATTAGGGTGGTTGGCGTGATTGAAAACGGCGTGAGGCTGGTTGGACCGGAGGCACACCGAACAGGCGTGCGGAGACATCGCGAACAGTTTTGCGCCGCTGCATTCTTCTGCGACCGTAACGGAATGGATCCTCGGGTCTACGCGTCCGCTTCGCTCCCGCTCCGCCCGTGGATGACCAAGGACGGGGAGGCACATGCAAATCGCCAATGCCGGAGATTGGTAGAGGCCCCGGTATCTCCGGCGCTTACGATTGGTGGCGGCATCCTTTCCATTCGTCATCCTAGGGCGGAGCGGGAGCGAAGCGGACGCGCAGACCCTAGGATCCATGCCGTTCCCTTTGAGCTTAGCGGCGGTGCAAAAACTGTTCGCGATGTCTCTAGGACAGCTGGGAGCAGACCTTGATACCTACCTCTGGTTCTTATCGCTTGGCTAACGTTCGGCTTCACCGTTCGCTGACGCCCGGGCTTACAGCGCCGTTCGACGCGGACGGTTTCGCGCTGGCCGAACTGGCTGTCGCGGATGGCAGGATCACAAGTATTGTCGCCCAAGCCAGGTCGAAGGCAGAAGCCAACGCGATCGACCTCGCCGGCCGGATCGTGCTGCCGTGCTTCGTCGATTGCCACACTCATATCGACAAGGGCCATATCTGGCCGCGAAAGCCCAATCCCGACGGCACCTTCATGGGCGCGCTCAACGCTACAGGCGCCGACCGGACCGCGCGCTGGAGTGCGGAGGACGTCGCGCGGCGTATGGATTTCTCGCTGCGCTCGGCCTATGCGCATGGCACCAAGGCGGTGCGCACGCATCTCGACAGCGTGCCGCCGCAGGAGGAGATCTCCTGGCCTGTCTTCGAGGCGATGCGGGAAAAATGGCGCGGGCGGATCGACCTGCAGGCCGCCTGCCTGCTCGGCATCGAAGGCGTGCGCGACAAGGCCTGGTTCGAGCGGCTGGCCAAACGCGTCGCCGCGGCCAAGGGCGTGCTCGGCGTCGTCACCTATACGGTGCCCGATCTCGAGGAACTGCTCGATCAGGTTTTCGCTGAAGCCATCAAGCACGGGCTCGACCTCGATTTCCATGCCGACGAGACCGACGATGTCGCGGCGATTTCGCTGAAGAAGATCGCCGAGGCGTCGCTTTGGAACGGTTTTGAGGGCAACATCCTGGTCGGCCATTGCTGCTCGCTGGCGCGCCAGCCGGACCTCGAGGTTCTCGACACGCTGGACAAGGTGGCAAAGGCGCGGCTCGCCGTGGTGTCGCTGCCGATGTGCAACCTCTATCTGCAGGACCGCCGCAACAACCAAACGACACCGCGCTGGCGCGGCGTGACGCTGCTGCACGAGATGAAGGCGCGCGGCATCAAGGTGGCGGTCGCGTCCGACAACACGCGCGATCCGTTCTACGCCTATGGCGATCTCGACATGCTGGAGGTCTACCGGATGGCGACGCGCATCCTGCATTTCGACCATCCGGTGGGCGACTGGCCGAAGTCGGTGGCGGCGACGCCGGCCGAGGTCATGCGTGTTGACGGCGCCGGCACGCTTGCCGTCGGCGGCAGCGCCGATTTCATCGTCTTCAAGGGACGGAGCTGGACCGAATTGCTGTCGCGGCCCGAATCGGATCGCATCGTGGTGCGCGACGGCAAGGCGATCGAACGCCAGCTGCCCGACTATGCCGAACTCGACGAATTGATGGTGTGATGATGGATATCGCAGCGCTGAAGCGCGATCTCGACGGAATCAAGATCGACGACCATCCGGCGATCGTCCAGCAGAAGAGCCGCGACTTCTACTGGTACAGCCCGGTGCTGAAGGCGCAGCTCGATCATGTCAAAGGCGATCTCATCGTCACGCCGAAGAGCGAGGACGAGGTGATCCGCGTGCTCGCGGCCTGTCACCGGCACGGTGTCCCGGTGACGCCGCGCGGCAGCGGCACCGGCAATTACGGGCAGGCGATGCCGCTGTCGGGCGGCGTGGTGCTCAATCTCGCCGAGATGAACGCGATCAAGGCGATCGCGCCGGGACGCGTGGTGACCGGGCCTGGCGCGGTTCTGGCTGAGATCGACAAGGCGACGCGGGCGCATTCCAGCCAGGAACTGCGCATGTCGCCCTCGACCTACAACACCGCTTCGATCGGCGGTTTCGTCGCCGGTGGTTCGGGCGGCGTCGGCTCGATCCGCTGGGGCGGGTTGCGTGACCTCGGCAACGTTATCCGGCTGAGGACGGTGACCATGGAAGCCGAGCCGCGCGTCATGGACCTCACCGGCGGGGATGTACTGAAGGTCATGCACGCCTATGGCACCAACGGCATCATCACCGAGGTCGAAATGCCGCTGACGGCCTCCTATGACTGGATCGATGTCATTGTCGGCTTCGACGATTTCATGGAGGCGGCCGGCTTCGGCAACGATCTCGCCGTGCAGGACGGCATCTTGGCCAAGCTGATCACGCCGATCGCCGCGCCCATTCCTTACGACTATTTCAAGCGGCATCAGAAATTCTTCCGGCGCGAGCAGAGCATCGTGGTGTGCATGATCGCGCCGCACGCGATGGACGCTTTTGTCGCCTTTGTGCGCAGCACCAGGGGCGAGATCGTCTTCCGCGCCGACCAGGAGGCCGATCTCAAAGGATTGCCGCCGGCCTATGAATTGACCTGGAACCACACGACGCTGCGCGCCATCCGGGTCGATCCGACGATCACCTATCTGCAGGCGCGCTATCCGTCGCCGGATCATCTCGCCCATGTCAAGGCGATGGTCGAGCGCTTCGGCGACGAGGTGCCGGCGCATCTCGAATTCATCCGCTTCGACGGCGCGATCGGTGCCGCCGGCCTGCCGCTGGTGCGCTACACAACAGAAGAGCGGCTCGACGAGATCATCCGCATTCATGAGAACAATGGCTGCTGGATCTTCAACCCGCATCGCTACACGCTGGAAGAGGGCGGCATGAAGCGTACGGATGATGTACAGCTTGCCTTCAAGCGCGAGACCGATCCGCAAGGCCTGCTCAATCCCGGCAAGATGATCGCCTGGGAAAACCCCGCCTACGACTATCGCTCGGGCAAGCCCTTCCTGTTCAAGGGCCTGCAAGAGGCGGGCTGATGAACATCCTCGTGCTTTACGCCCATCCGGTGGAGACGAGCTTCAATGCCGGCCTGCACCGGACGATCGTCGAGCGGCTGACCGCGGCGGGCCACATGATTGATGATTGCGATCTCTATGCCGAGGACTTCGATCCGCGGCTGACGCGTGCCGAGCGCCTCGGCTATCACGATCCGCGTGGCCCAGCCGATGCCGTCGCCGGCTACATCGAAAGGTTGCAAAATGCTGAGGCGCTGGTGCTGTCCTTCCCGGTCTGGAATTACGGTTATCCGGCTATTTTGAAAGGTTTCTTCGATCGCGTCTTCCTGCCAGGCGTGTCGTTCAAGCTGATCGACGGCAAGGTACGGCCGACGCTGCACAACATCCGCAAGCTCGCCGCCGTGACCACCTATGGCGGCAGCCGCTTTCGCGCCATGCTGATGGGCGACCCGCCGCGCAAGATCGTCAAGCGCATGCTGCGGGCCACGATTCTGCCCGGCGCTCCAGTCTCCTACCTCGCGCATTATTCGATGAACCTTTCGACCGACGAGGCGCGCAACGCGTTCATGGCAAAGGTCGCGGCCAGCATGGATCAATTCTGATGCGCGTGCTGGTGGTCTATTGCCATCCGGTGCCCGAAAGCTACTGCGCGGCGATCCGCGACACCGCCGTCGAGGTGCTGACGCGAAGAGGCTGGGACGTGCGGCTGCTCGACCTCTATGCCGAGAATTTCAATCCGGTGATGAGCTGCGAGGAGCGGCGCTGCTACAATGACCGGGCGCCGGAAGATCCGGCGCTCAAGCCGCACTTCGATCTTCTTACGTGGGCAGAAGCGATCCTCTTCATCTATCCGACCTGGTGGTATGGCCTGCCGGCGATGCTGAAGGGCTGGTTCGACCGTGTCTGGGCGACGGACATCGCCTTCAAGCTGCCGGCCGGCAAGGGGCGGATCACGTCGCTGATGCGGCATGTCACCAAAGTCGGCGTCATCACCACCTGCGGCGCGCCGACCTGGTGGAGCGTCGTCGTCGGCCAGCCGGGCCGCAAGACGATCCTGCGCGGCATGCGGGCGTTGTGCGCCACGCGCTGCAAGACGTTCTTCCTGGCGCATTATCTGATGGATTCGTCGACGCCGAAGAGCAGGACGGCGTTTTTGGGGAAGGTGAGGGCGAGGTTGGAGAGGTTTTGAAGCGCGGGGCTTTCCTTCTCCCCTTGTGGGAGAAGGTGGCCGCGAAGCGGCCGGATGAGGGGTGCTCCAGGGAAAGCCAGCGTCTCACTTCGCTGGAACACCCCTCATCCGTCTCGGCGCTGCGCGCCGATCCACCTTCTCCCACAAGGAGGGTTTTGCCTGGGAGGCGATATTTAGCGCACGAGGCAGATGGGCGTTTTTTGAAAGGCGCTCTGGCCGCTTTGGCGGGTTGTTTTGCCTCGCTCTTGAGGCCTCAGGCCGCCTTGGCAGTGGATTTTGGGCGGACTGCGCCTC
>NZ_RZRX01000160.1:0-14857 GCF_003997405.1 Mesorhizobium sp. M2A.F.Ca.ET.042.01.1.1 | reverse complement strand
CGCCGGCGCTTCAGCAACCGGCTGTGCCGGCGCGTTCAGCTTGGTGACGTTGTCGTCTTCCCGCTTGGCTGCTGCGCTCATGCCGCTGCCCCTTCCCTGCTCTTGATCTTTTCTAGGGACGATGCCTCGCCGTCCGTCAGGTTCTGCACGATCGTGTCCAACACCCGGATCAGGATGCGTCGATCTTCAGGCGAAACGCCGGTCAGCGACTCCTCATAGACCTCGCCGGCAAGGCTTTTGACATCTGCGTAGGCAGCGCTCGCCTTCTCGGTCGGGAAGATCATGCGCACGCGCCGGTCGGTGGCGTCCTGGCGGCGCTCGATCCAGCCGCCCTCCTCCATGCGGTCGACGAGGCGAGAGACGCTGATCGGCTCGATTTCGAGCAGTTCGGCCAGCCGCGCCTGTGTGATGCCTTCTTCCTTGGCCACGCGCACCATCAACCGCCATTGCGCCGAGGAAAGCCCCAACCCGCTGGCGCGCGCCTCGAAGCGCTTGCGCATCAGGCGCTGAACGTCGTGGATCAAAAATCCCAATCTGTCGATGCCATCCGAAACCATGAGCGATACATATAATAAGCGTGCTTATTATTCAAGGGGAAGCATTGCGCCAGAAGCCGGCAAATCGTCATGGCAGGCATTTGGTGCATTCATGGTTAGCGCCCGGTGAATTCGGCAATCGGTGAACGGCTACCCGAGGCCGAAGCTGCGGTTTCAGGCGATGCATTCACAGCAAGGCGTCAACCGTCTGAAAATTCACTGTGTTTTCTGCCGCACGCTAGCGCCGCTCGCCTCGCTCGTGGTAAAGCTGCACCGTGGATCGGGGGATCACGCAATGCCGACGCTCTATGCGCTGAAGCCGGCCTTCCAGGACAGGCTGCGACCGCTTGTCAGCCGGCTGGCAGCAATGGGCGTGACAGCCAATTTCATCACCCTGCTGGCGGCCACCCTGTCGATCGCGGCCGGCGTGGCGATCGCGGCGGCGCCGGGTTCGCGCCTGCTTGTGCTGCTCATCCCCCTGGTGCTGTTCGTGCGCATGGCACTCAACGCGATGGACGGCATGCTGGCGCGGGAGCACGGCCAGGCTTCTACCCTGGGCATGTATTTGAACGAGATCTGCGATGTCGTTTCCGATTTGGCGCTGATCCTGCCCTTCGCCGCCTTTCCGCAGTTCGGTGTCTGGGGTGTCGTCGCCTTCGCCATGGCGGCCATGCTCGCAGAATTCGCTGGCGTGCTCGGCATCCCCGCAGGTATCGGACGAAACTATGCCGGCCCGTTCGGCAAGAGCGACCGGGCGCTTGGACTCGGGGCGGTCGCGGCCTTGTGCGCCTTGGGTCTGTGGCCCGCGGCCATCGCGCCGTTTGTGTTTCCGGCCATGGCTACGCTTTCGCTGCTGACCGCCATAAACCGGATACGTGCCGGTCTTACTGGCAGCTCCGGCTAAGCATCGAGGCTCGCCATGCCGTCCGAGGGAAACAGCATGCTTCACGAACAGATCGCCGCCGCGCCGGCGGAAAGCCTTACGCGGCAGGCGCAGGAACGCAGCTTCCAAAGCCATGACGGCACGGAAATTTTCTACCGTTTCTGGCCGGCGGCATCGGCCGAGGCCAAAGGTGCGGTGGTGCTCTTCCATCGCGGCCACGAGCATGGCGGCCGCATGGCGCATCTGGTCGATGAATTGCGAATGCCGGATTACGCCTTCTATGCCTGGGATGCGCGCGGCAATGGCCGCTCCGCCGGCGAGCGCGGCTATGCGCCGTCTTTCGCGGCGCTGGTGCGCGATATCGACTGTTTCATGCGCGAGATCGCCGCCAAGGACGGGTTTGGCGCACAGGATATCGCGCTCGTCGCGCAATCCTTCGGCGCGGTGCTCGCCGCCGCCTGGGTGCATGACTATGCGCCGCAACTGCGCGCCATGGTGCTGGCCTCGCCGGCTTTCTCGGTCAAGCTCTACGTGCCCTTCGCCAAGGAAGGCATCGCGCTATGGCAGAGGATCAAGGGGCGCTTCTTCGTCAATTCCTATGTCAAGGCGAGCCTGCTCACCCATGACCCGGTGCGCATCGCCTCCTTCGAGAACGACCCGCTGATCACCAGGCCGATCGCTTCCAACATCCTGGTCGAGCTCTACCAGCATGCGGCGCGCATCGTCTCCGACGCCCGCGCCATCACCATGCCGACGCAGCTTCTTTTGTCCGGCAGCGATTGGGTGGTGCGACACGGCCCGCAGCACGAGTTCTTCGTCAATCTCGGTAGCCGCGTGAAGGAGCGGCATGTGCTGCCGGGCTTCTTCCACGATACGCTCGGCGAGCGCGACCGCGCCAAGGCGCTCGCCCTTATCCGGCCGTTCATCGAAGGGCAATTTGCTTCGCCGGCCGAACCCGTCGACCTGAAGCAGGCGGACATCACCGGCTACACGCGCGACGAGGCCGACAGGCTCGCCTCGCCGCTGGATCTCCTGTCGCTCAGGGGCCTTTATTGGGCCATGAGCCGCGCCTTCATCCGCATCGGCAGCTGGTTCTCGCGCGGCATGAAGATCGGCGTCGGCACCGGCTTCGATTCCGGCTCGACGCTGGACTATGTTTATGAGAACGAGGCGCGTGGCCTCGGACCTATCGGCCGCATGGTCGATCGGACCTTTCTGGACGCCATCGGCTGGCGCGGCATCCGCCAGCGCAAGCTCAACCTCGAGGAGCTGATCGGTTCGGCGCTGGCAACGCTGAAAGCGGCCGGACGTCCCGGCCACATAATCGACATAGCCGCCGGGCACGGTCGCTACGTGCTCGACGCGATCGGCAAGAGCGCCGAACAGCCGGCCAGCGTGCGGCTGCAGGACTATTCCGACATCAATGTCGAGCTCGGCCGCAAGCTGATCGCCGATCGGCAATTGCCGGCCAGCGTCTCGTTCCGCCGCGCCGATGCCTTCGACGGCGACGGGCTGGCCGCGCTGAACCCAGCGCCGGACCTCGCGATCGTCTCCGGCCTTTACGAGCTCTTCTCGGACAACGCGTCGATCGCCCGCTCGCTCGGCGGCCTGGCCCGCGCCATGCAGCCGGGCAGCCTGCTGATCTACACCAACCAGCCCTGGCATCCGCAGCTCGAAATGATCGCGCGCAGCCTGACTTCGCATCGCGGCGGCCAGGCCTGGGTCATGCGTCGGCGCACGCAAGCCGAGATGGATCAGCTGGTCGAAGCCGCCGGCTTCGAGAAGCTCGACCAGCGCATCGACCAATGGGGTATCTTCACCGTCTCGCTGGCAAGGCGGGTTTAGGACCGCCCACGCATGCCCGCCAGCGCCGAGCCCCCGCCACTTTCAGCCACCGCAGCCGCCGAACCCTACGGACGTGTCGTCCTTCGGGCGGCGCTGTGGCTCGCGTTTCTCGCGCCATTCTTCTATTCGACCTATGGCTTCGCCAACTGGCTGGCCTCGAACCGTCCATATGTCGGCAGCATCGTGTTCTCGTGGGAACACCACGTCCCGTTCCTTGCCTGGACAATCGTGCCTTACTGGTCGATCAACCTGTTCTACGCCCTGTCGCTGCTGCTCAACGACAGCACGCAACGTGTGAACCGGCTGGCCGGCCGCTACCTCACGGCGCAGGTCGTCGCCGTCTCCTGCTTCATCCTGTTTCCCCTGACCGCCACCTTCGCGCGGCCGGCAACGACCGGCCTGCCCGGCTTCATGTTTGCCGTGCTCGGCGGCTTCGACAAGCCGTTCAACCAGGCGCCGTCCCTGCATATCGCATTGCTGGCGATCATCTGGGATCATTGGCGCCAGCGTCTTTCCGGCCCCCTGCTCACGCTCTGGCATTTTTGGTGCTTCCTGATCGGCGCTTCGGTGCTGACAACCTGGCAGCACCATTTCGTCGACATCCCGACCGGCGCGCTGCTCGGCTTCTTCGCGCTGTGGCTGTTTCCGGCCACAGGCGAGTTGCCCTTCGCCGGCTTCCTTCTGACTGCTGACGGCAAAGCACGGCGCCTTTCGCTCTACTACGCGCTGGGCGCGGTTCTGGCGCTCGCCGGTGCAGCCATCGGCGCCTTCTTCTCGGCGCTCGCGCTTATCCTTTTGTGGCCGGCACTTGCGCTGGCCATCGTCGCTTTCGGCTATGCCGGGGCCGGGCCAAAAGTGTTCCAGAAGGCGGCGGACGGCCGCGTGTCGCTGGCAAGCCGCGTCCTGCTCTGGCCATACCGGCTGGGCGCCAGGATCAATGTCTGGGCCTGGACGCGCAAGCTGCCGCCGGTGGTTGCCGTCACCGACGGTGTCTTTCTCGGGCGCTTTCCCGACGCTGCCGAAGCACACGGCTTCGGCACGGTGATTGATCTTGCCGCCGAGCTGGAGCGGCCAGGTGACGCGCCGGGCCGCTGGATCAGCTTTCCCATGCTCGATCTCCTGCCGCCGCCCGTAGGCACGCTCGACGAGGCGGTCGCGGCGGTTGAGCCGGCGCGCCGGCAGGGCACTGTGCTGGTCTGCTGCGCGCTCGGCTTCCAGCGCAGCGCCACGGTCGTCGCCCGCTGGCTGGTTGCCAGCGGCCGCTCGCACACGCCGGCGCAGGCGCGCAAGCAGCTCGCCGCTTCCGGCCGGCCGGTGCATCTTCAGCTCGGACTGGACGAGCCGGCATGAACGATGACGCCTATCAGCGCAAGGCTGCCGCCTTCGCCGCCATGCTGGTCAAGCAGGCGGCATGGCCGGCCGTGATCGTGATCGCCGGCGACAGCATCGCCCCGCTGGTCGCCTCGGCGCGCGGCGCGCTCCATGCGCCGCTTGCGGTACTGGCGTTGCTCGTCGCGGCGGCGAGCGCGGTGATGGTGCTCGGGCTCTCGGCGCTTCTTGCCTTCGATGCGCTGCTGTTCCGGCTGATGGCGACGCATGGCGACGAGATATCAGGAGGCGCCGCTGTCGATGACATGCTGGCGCGCATGCGGTTGAAGCCGGCCCCGGCCATGCCCCGCCCGCTCGACCAGCGCATCGCCGGAACACGCCGCCTGCTGGCCAGGCAGCGGATCGCCTTCGCGGTCTTCGTCGTCGCGTTCCTCACCGCCGGATTCTGGATGCCCGGATGAGCAAGCTTTCGCTGCGCACCTACACGCTGTTGCAGACCGTAACCTCCGTCGGCCTTTCGGCGATGGCCTGGGCGGTCACCGGCGTGCGGCCGATCTGGAGCGGCAGCGAGCCGTCGGACCGGCAGCGCATCTATTTCGCCAACCACACCAGCCACGGCGATTTCATCCTTCTGTCGGCCTGCCTCAGCGAGACGGAGCGCGCCAAGACGCACGCCATCGCCGCGGCCGAATATTGGGGCAAGTCGCGGCTCCGCCGCTTCATTGCCGAGGACATGCTGTCCTCCGTGCTGATCAGCCGGCAATGGACGAACGAGGCGGAGCATCCGATCTCGATCATGCTTTCCGTGCTAGACCAGGGCCATTCGCTGATCATCTTCCCCGAGGGCACCCGCAATACCAGCGACGAGCTGCTGCCTTTTCGTTCCGGCCTCTACAATCTGTCAATGGCGCGGCCGGATGTCGAGCTGATCCCCTGCTGGATCGAGAACATGTCGCGCGTGCTGCCCAAGGGCCAGTTCCTGCCTGTGCCGCTGCTTTGCCGCGTCGTCTTCGGCGCGCCCGTCGTTGTGGGGCCGGGCGAAGAGCGGCGCGCCTTCCTGCAGCGCGCCCGCGCCGAGCTTCTGGCGCTCAATCCGCGCCCCGACCGAGACGATTGATGCGCCACGAAATCAGCATTCTCATCATCGGCCTTTTCGTGGTGCTGAGCACCGCCAGCGTCACCGCCGGCATCCTCTCGATGCGCGCGCCGAAGCCGTTGAGCGCAACGCTGGTCAACCTCACGCAGCGCATCAACGCCTGGTGGGTGATGGTGGCGCTGATGACGGTCGCCTTCTTCTTCGGCCGTTACGGCATGACCATCCTGTTCGCGCTGATCTCGTTCGCGGCGCTGCGCGAATTCGTGACGCTGACGCACAGCCGGCGCAGCGACCATTGGGTGCTGCTCGGCATGTTCGGCATCGTCATCCCCTTCCAGTACTGGCTGGTGTGGACCGCCTGGTACGGCCTCTTCGTCATCTTCATCCCGGTCTACTGCTTCCTGCTGATGCCGGCGATCACGGCGCTGCACGGCGACACGGAACGTTTTCTGGAGCGTGTCTCGGCGCAGCAATGGGCGATCATGATCTCGGTCTATTGCGTCAGCCACGTGCCCGCTTTGCTGACGCTCAACGTGTCTGGTTTCGAAGACCGCAACCTTCTGCTCATCGCCTTCCTGATCATCGTCGTGCAGGGCAGCGACGTCCTGCAATACATCTTCGGCAAACTGTTCGGAAAACACCGCTTTTCGCCGAACGTCTCGCCGTCGAAAACTTGGGAGGGCCTGATCGGCGGGTTGGTCGTGTCGAGCCTGCTTGGCGCGCTGCTCGCCTTCATCACGCCCTTCTCGCCGCTGCAGGCCTCGGCCGTCGCCTTCGTCGCCTGCACGATGGGATTTCTCGGCGGCCTCGTCGCCTCGGCGATCAAGCGCGACCAGGGCGTCAAGGACTGGGGCCATCTGATCGAAGGCCATGGCGGTATGCTCGACCGCACTGACAGCCTGGTCTTCGCCGCGCCGATCTTCTTCCACATCGTGCGCTATTTCTGGACGGTCTGAACAAGCCAGTTAAAGCCGCTTGGGCATCCGAGAAGGGAAGCGCTACAGCTCCAAATCCCACGTCTGCCCGACCAAGTCCTTGCCGAAGGAATGATGGCGCTCCTCGCCGACCAGCTTGAAGCCCGCGGCCTGGTAGATGCGGCGAGCCGACCCCAGTATGTCGTTGGTCCAAAGCGTCAGCGTGTTGTAGCCCTTGGCGCGGGCGAAGGCGATGCACTCGTCGACCAGCCGCCGGCCGATGCCCAGGCCGCGCGCCGACGGCTCGACATAGAGCAGCCTCAGCTTCGCCACCTCGGACGACTTGCGCACGACGAAGACCGAGCCGACCACCTCGCCTTCGCGCTCCGCGATCCAGGCGCGCTCCCATTGCGCGTCGAATTTCTTGACGAATTCGGCGAGGATCTCGGCGACCAGCGCCTCATAGGTTCCGTCCCAGCCATACTCCTCGGTGTAGAGCATGCCCTGACGGCGCGTGACCCAGCCGATGTCGCCGACCTGGAGCGGCCGCAGGATGTAGGGCACATCGGGTTCGGGGCGGTCGCCGAGCAGATCCTGGACGGTTCGCATGGCCTTGACCAGCCGCTCCTGGTCGGCGGGCGGCAAGCGGTCGAGCAGCGCGCGCACCTGGTCATGCGAATCCTGGTTGAGCGGCGCGAAGGCTTGCCTGCCCGCCGGCGTCAGCGCGATCGATGATCGGCGCGCGTCCACCTCGCTGGCTTCGCGCTCGACCAGGCCACGCTCCTCGAATTTCTTCAAGAGGCGGCTGACATAGCCGGGGTCGAGGCCAAGGTCGCGCACCAGATCGCTGGCGACCAACCCGTCGCGATGAGCAAGCTCATAGAGCACCCGCGCCTCGGTCAGCGAGAACGGGCTCTTCAGGAGGCCCTCGTCGAGCAGGCCGATCTGGCGGGTGTAGAAGCGGTTGAAGGCGCGCACCGTATCGATGCGCTCCTTGCCGGGGTGGTCGTGGATGGTCATCGGGTTCCTCCTGCTCTCGACAGGATCAACCATTTAGTTGACTGAGTCAATAAATACAGCAAGCGAGACGCTACACGACTTCGTCATTCCAGGGCGGAGCAAGGAGCGAAGCGACGCGCGCAGACCCCGGAATCCATTCCGTGACCTCCGGGCGCCGCGACGGTGCAGGCCTGATGGCGAAACGCCAGCATAGGGGGGTACCTTCTTCTGCACCGCGGGCGAAATGGCATGGATTCCAGGGTCTGCGCTCCGCTTCGCGTCGCTCCGCCCTGGAATGACGACATCGCGGGGGCCGGCGCTAATCGCCACCGGTTGAAACGCCTCACCCCGTCGGCAGCACCGGCCAGAACTCGCCGATCCGCCCGCCGGCAAAAACCGCGATCGCCCCGAAATGCTGCAGCACCGCCTCGCTCTGCGTCGGCCACAGGAAGGCGTAGTCGCCGGGCTTCACACCCGCGCCTGCCGGCAGGCCCATGAACTGCTGATTGGACGATAGCCCGATCAGGCCGTTCGGCTTCATGCCTTCGGGGAACACCGGTTCGGCCATCCACTTGCCGCCATAGAGATAGCAGCCCTTGCGCGGGAAAAGACCGAGCGCCTGTAGCGCCCTGGAAACCGACGGCGGACCGGGCAGCATCGGATCGAGCGCTTTGAGGATCGGCGTGGCGATGAAGGCGGCCGGCTGGAGGCCGTCGAGGCCAGGGGTGTCGAAGTCGCTCGGCAGCACGAAGGCCGAGCCGATCGACACTTCGTTGGCGACGCCGCCGCCATGCAGCAGTGCCGTCTTCGAGCCGCCGATATTCAGGATGCGGCGCCGGTCCGGATCGAGGGCGGCGGCGAACTCCGCCGCCTTTGCCGAAGCCTGCTTCAGCGCCCTGGCCGCGCCGCCGAAGAGGCCCGGTATCTCCGGCGCATGCGCTTCATAGGCCATGATGCCTTGGCAATGCAGGCGCTCCGGCACCGTCAGCGCCTTGATCTCGGCGGGATCACGAAATCCGCCGCGATGCAGGCCGACATCGACCTCAAAGGCGAAGCGCAATTCGGTGTCGAGCCCGGCGGCCATGGCGCCGTAATCGGCCAGCCGCTCCGGCGTGTCGATCAGCCAGCAGACGCGTGACCACCAGCCGGAGCCGCCTCTTGTCAGCGCGGCCCTGGCGGCGCCCACCGGCATCGGCTTGCCGTAGAGCAGATCGCCCTCGGGAAAGGAGTCGAGCACGGCCTGCGTCACCGGCGGATGGAAGGTCATGAAGCGATTGGTTTCGAGGGCTCGCGCGATATGCGACAGCAGCGGCATGCAGGGCAGCGACTTGTCGACCAGCCGAACGGCAAGGCCGGGCGCCAGCCGCTCCTTCACCAGCGCGATGTTGCCGTCCAGCCGGTCGCGGTCGAGCACCAGGCAGGGCCGGAAAATCTCGGCTGCCTTCAACGCCTCGGACAGGGCAGCGAAATAGGCGCTCATCATTCGATGCCGAACAGGCCGGCCATATAGGGCGACACGAAACGGTTGTCGGGATCGATGTCGCGGCGCACGGCAAGCGCGTCGTTCCAGCGCGGATAAAGCTCCTTGAAGTCCGCCGCCTTCAGGCTGTGCATCTTGCCCCAATGCGGCCTGCCGCCATATTTGCGGAAGATGGGCTCGGCGGCGCGCATGAAGGGCAGCGGGTCATTGGCCGCGTCATGGTGGATGGCGATCGAGCAGGTCAGCCGCCTGTGGAAGGGCGAAAGCCAGAATTCGTCCGGCGCCACCGAACGCACCTCCATCGGGAAATAAACTTCCGGAAAGTGCTTCTCCGTCAGCGCGATGATTTCGGCCAACGCCTTGGGGCCTTCCTCGAATGGCAGGTGGTATTCCATCTCGTTGAATTTGGTTCGACGGTCGCTGACATAGACGTTGAGCCAGTCTTGCACATAATCCTCGGAGGGCACCTTCTTCACCGCGCCTTTGATCAGCGCGCGGCGCAGCGATGGCAGCCGGCGCAGCACGGTTCGCACCTTGCGCAATGTCGCCAGGCCCCCCTCGTCGTCCTCGGTCGGCCGCAGCGTCGGCTGGGCATCGCTCAGGTCGCTGGCAATGAACTGCGCATAGCCGGAAAACGGGATGTAGTAGAATTCGGCCGAACGATGCGCGGCCATCATCTTTTCGAAATCGCGCAGCATGTCGCCAATCGGCAGCACCCATTTGCGGCGCCGCAGGCGGTAGGCCGCGATGTTGTTCATCGTCACTTCGGTGAGGATCCCGAAGGCGCCAAGCGCGACACCGGTGGCGTGGATCATGTCCTGGTCGTCGGCCCGGCCGTATTCGCGCAGCTTGCCCCGCCCATCGACGAGCTGCACCGCCTCGAGCTGAGTGTGATAGGCGCCGAGCGTCGGGCCGGAGCCATGCGTCGCCGTGCCCAGCGCGCCGCCAATCGCCTGCTTGTCGATGTCGCCCATGTTGGGCAGGCCCTGGCCGATGCCTTGCAGGATATGCATCAGTGCGCCGAGCCGCGTGCCCGCCCCTACCCGCGCCCTGTTGGCCGCCGGTTCGTGCGAGACCAGCCCTTCGATCTTCTCAAGCGAGACGATGGTGCCGTCGGATTGCACCAGCGGCGTGAAGGAGTGGCCGGCGCCGGCGACGCGCAGCGGACCGGGCGCGGAGCGCACCAGGTCGGCGAGCTCGCCGGCGTCGGCCGGCGTCGCGATCGATTTCGGGGAAGCCGTGACGAAACCAGACCAGTTGCTCCAGGCGTTTGCCATTTTAACTGTCCCCGCTCAGGCCCGACCGTGCCGCCGGGCGACCAGCACGAAGACGCCGAGCAGCACCACGCTGGCCAAAGCAGTCGCCGCGGCGAATTCGGGCACCGGGCGGAAATTCCCGGCATCGATCAAAAGCGAGGCGGCGATCGGGCCGACGGCAAGACCGAAGAGCTGCGCGGCCGGAACCAGAAGCACTGCCGTTCGCGTCTCGTCGGCGGTGATTGCCATGCGGATCTGATAGGGCACGATAAAGAGCAGGATGAAGCCCATCACCAGCGCAACCGCCCAGAAGACTGAAAGACCCGGGCCGGACGCAAGCAGCACCGAGCTGATCGCCGCGACGACCCCGATGATCGTGATGGCAAAACGGTAGTCGATGCGCGCCTCGAAGACCGTCGCGGTCATGGCGCCGATCACCTGCGCGGCAAGGCTTGCCGATACCATCAGGCCGACGGTGCGGCCGTCGATGCCGAACTGCGCGCCGATGGGCTCCAGAAACGCCCAGACGGCGCCGAAGAACATGAAATAGCAGAAGATCGAGAGCAGCGCGGTGATCGCCGGCGCTGTCGCCACATTGCCGAACTGCTCTTCCTTGGGCAGATCGGCATAATCGTCCGGCACGATCCAGGCGACGACCAGTGACGAGAGGCAGACGATGCCGAGCGCGATGAAGCCGCCGGCCGAGCCGGCGGCGGGCACGGCATAGAGCGCCAGGATCAGCGCCAGCGCGCATTGCGCCAAAGTCTGCAGCGTGACGAAATAGCCGCCGATGCGCTCTGCCCGGCGCGAGCGGGCGATCAATTCGGTGGCGACGGCGACCAGCCCGCCTTCCGCAAGGCCAGCCAGTATGCGCGCGCCGATCAGCGCATTGGGGCTGCCGGCATAAGCGGTCCAGAAATTGGCGAGCGCGAGCAGGACGAGCAGCAGCGCGCTCTTCCAGCGCATGTTCCTGGCAGGCAGCAACATGGCTACGATCGCCGACCCAATGCCTATCGCGATCATCTCGGCGGTGGCGACCAGCGCCAGCTCGTCGCCGGTGACATGGCCTTCGGCATAGAGCGCGCCGAGCAGCACCGGCTGAAGGCCAAGGATGAGAAGGCCGACCGAGCCGATCCACAGCGCGGAGGCAAGCTGCGATCCCGTCGGATTGCCGACAAGCCAATCGCCCTCTTCCGCCTGCGCGGCTTGCGATGCAGTCACGAGATGCCTCCCTTGCAGCCCAGTCGAAAAACTGACAAGTTGTCAGCATTTAATGAAACTGATACTTGATCATGTTTCTTGTCAACCGCGAATTCGCACTTTTCCGGGAAAGATGCGGGCCATGACGGATGCAAAGCGAACGGCGACGGAACCCAGGCGCAGGCCGAAGCAGGAGCGCAGCCGCGAGCGCATCGACGCGATCCTCGCCACGACCATGCGGCTGATCGGTGAAAAGGGCATCGACGCGGTGACAATGAAGGAGGTTGGCGCGCTGGCCGGCGGGCCGATCGCGACCGTCTATCACTACTTTCCGTCGAAGTCGGCGATCCTGGCGATGCTCTACGAACGGTTTGCCGAGGAAAGCCGGGCGCGCTTCGGCGCGATCATCGCCGGGATAAACGGGTTGGACGACGTGACGGCGGCGGCCGATCGCATGCTCGACGACTATTATACCCGTGTCGCGGCTGACCCGGCGATCCAGGACCTGCAGAACGCCATCCAGGCCGACAAGGCGCTGCAGCATCTCGACATTGCCGAGACGAGACACCAGGCGAAGATATTCTGCGACCATGTCGCGCCCATGCTTCAAGCGGATCAGCGCGAGGCATTCGCGCGGCTCGTGTTCCTGATCTTCCAGCTTGCCGGCGGCGTCGTGCGGCTGGCGCTGACACAGGGCGAGGCAGAAGGCCGGCGCACGATCGACGACTATCGCTCGATCATCCACACGCAGTTGCGGCTGTTTTTGTAGAGCCCTTCCACCTAGACGTGCTGACGAATCAGCCCTTCGAAGCCGTCGGCGAGATTTGAATTGCCGGCGGCGAGGAAGGCGGACAGGTTGCGGACGCGACCGGGCGTCTTGTTGGCGTCGAGCAGAACGGCCTTGCCTTCATGCATGACGAAATCGAACTTGCCGTAGTCGAAGCCGAGATCGCGTCGTAGCGCGCGAAGCTCGTCGGGAACCGGAACCGGCTCTCGTCGGATCGTATCTTCGCCTTTAACCAGGTTCTGCGGAGAGACATGTCGGGTACAACGCTCGCGTTCTCCGCAAAACAGCCAGAAGCGAGCGCCAAAGCCGTCGGGCTCGGGCTCGGGAACAAACTTTTCCACCACGAGATCCTTGCGGTCGAACACCGCCGGGGGAACTTCCGCAAGCGAGCCGTGGATGCGGTAGCGATCGAGCAGCCTGGCATCGGGAAACGGCTCCGGCCTGCCGGCGCGCCGCGATCGCCGATTGAGCGTCTGCTCCCGCGTTCCCAGATTATTGAGGCTGCTCTTGACGATGACTGGGCCTCGCCAGCCGTGGTCCTTGTCAATTACCGCGCCGCTGATGCGATGCTTCGAGATATCGGCGGCGCCGATGTTGAGGCAGAAGGGATAAGTGCGCGCGTATTCGACATATTCGGATGGCGTCACGGTCGCGTCGACATGGAGTATCGCGATATCCGCCTCCGGCCTGGCCGACGTGCCCGCAATAATGCGCACGCAATGTCCCCGGCGTTTCAACTCCTCCAGGAGATCGAAGAGCATGTAGGGGCTGCCGCGACGCAGCAACGGCCCGCGACGGCGTTCAAAGCCGTCAAACTCATGCGTGATAACTGTAATACGTGCCATCCGCCCCCCGGCTTGGTTTCTTAAGCGTCCTCGATTATGCGTTCTAACACAGTGTGGTACGGGGCGGGTTTGTGGATGACAGAGCATTGGAATGCAATTCGCAGGCATTGGCAGTTGCTGGGGTCGCCGCTCAGGCCGCCGCCGGAAGTCGTCCGGGCCTATGACCGCGAGCTCGGGCTTGGCCGCTCGCATGTCGTAATGCTCGGCGTGACGCCGGAACTCGCCGGGCTTGGCGCCGCCATGACGGCGGTCGACGAGTCCGCCGATATGATCGCCGGCATCTGGCCGGGCGACACCGACACGCGCAAGGCGGTGCAAGGCGACTGGTTCGATCTCCCGTTCGGCGATGCAAGCGTCGAGGCACTGATCGGCGACGGATGCCTCTCGGTCATCGGCGCCGCCGACCTCAGGCGCAGACTGTTCGCGTCGATCGCGCGTGTGTTGAAGGCAAGTGGCCGCGCCGGCATCAGGCTGTACGCCTCCCCCGAGACACGCGACGATCCGCAGGATGTCCGCGCCCTGGCGTTGGCCGGCGGCGTCTCGACCTTTCACGACCTCAAATGGCGGGTGGCCATGACCGCGGTCGCCGGCGCGCCGGACTACGTCATACCGGTGACGGGAATTCTCGAGCAATTCGAAGCGATGTTTCCCGACCGCAACGAACTTTCGACACGCACGGGGTGGGAGTTGCCGGTCATCGGAACCATCGACGTCTACCGGAACTCATCGGTCATCTACAATTTCGCGCCGGTAAGCGCGCTTGTCGAGGAAGCCAAGGTATTTTTCGACGACGTCAACGTTGCCCCGACCGGCACATACGGGCTCGCCGAACGCTGCCCGCTGCTGGTGCTGCGAGCGCCGAAGCGCCGAGACTGACGGGCGGGATTGCTCGTCAGTCTCCCGCGACGGCAGGCGCTTTTCATGGTGACGTTTCGCCTGAGAAAAATTTCGCGCCGCTTGCCCCTTTCGCGCGCCTTGACTCTGGCAAGGCGCCGGCCTATCTCAGCGCCACGTTAGCACTCGCCTTTGGTGAGTGCTAACTCATATCCGGCGGCCTCGCCGGATGGAGGAACAGTTCTCACCGTTCTCACTCGAGGAAGACAACATGGCAAAGTCCAAGTTCCGCCCGCTTCATGACCGCGTGGTCGTTCGCCGGGTCGAATCCGAATCCAAGACCGCCGGCGGGATCATCATCCCGGACACGGCTAAGGAGAAGCCGCAGGAAGGCGAGATCATCGCCGTCGGCTCCGGCGCTCGCGACGAAAACGGCAAGCTGGTGCCCCTGGACGTCAAGGCCGGCGACCGCATCCTGTTCGGCAAGTGGTCGGGCACTGAAGTCAAGCTCAATGGCGAAGACCTTCTGATCATGAAGGAATCCGACATTATGGGCATCATCGGCTGAATTTCGGCCTCTCCATCAACTGAGTTTTCGGGCTCTTCCCGAGCCCCTGTCAGGAGCTAACCATGGCTGCAAAAGACGTAAAATTCTCCCGCGACGCCCGTGAGCGCATGCTGCGCGGTGTCAACATCCTCGCCGACGCGGTGAAGGTGACGCTGGGCCCCAAGGGCCGCAACGTCGTCATCGACAAGTCGTTCGGCGCCCCGCGCATCACCAAGGACGGCGTCACCGTCGCCAAGGAGATCGAGCTTGAGGACAAGTTCGAGAACATGGGCGCCCAGATGGTCC